>DASZEO010000168.1:0-9227 GCA_035940755.1 Allosphingosinicella sp.
GAACTACATCCAGCTCCAGTCCAAGCCCGCCGAAAGCTGACGCGGCAGGGTGCCGGTCGCACGCGGCCCCCTGCCCATCACATCCCCGAAGAAGGCCCGATCCGCGCCAGCCAGATCGCCGCGATCAGCGCCAGCGTCGCCGTCGCCATCGCCCAGGTGATGAGCTTGAGGTTCACGCCCCGCGCGCTGACCACGACGTGCGGGCTCAGGCGCTTGCTCACCGCGCAGGCGCGGCGCTCCGCCGCCACCGTCACCGCGATGCCGACCAGAAGGAACGCCGTGGCGATCGCCCGCGGCACCCAGTCGGGCTCCATCTTCTGGAACAGCGCGTGGAAGCCGACGCCGATCCCCACCGCCGCGAGGCCCGTCCGCATCCAGCCGGCATAGGTGCGCTCGTTGGCGAGCAGCGTCCGGTCCTCCGCCAGGTCGACCCGGGTCTCACCGTGCTCGCCGCGCTGATCGTCGGCCATTCGGCACCTCCTCGGCCACAACGCGGCGGAGCCCGGCATTTTCCCTACCCGCGCGCCGCCCTCACCATGCGCTTCCTCTCGCGCTCGTCGGCCCAGGCCCAGCGCACGGGATCGACGCCCGGCGGCGCCGGCGGGTGCGGCGGCGGCTCGGGCGGAGGCGAATGGTCGGCCGGCGTCGTTCCCGCGAGCCAGCGCGGCATCTGCTGCTTCGCCGCCAGCCACAGGAACGGCCGGTCGGAAGCCTGCGCGGCGGTGAACCAGCCTAAGGCCCGGCACGTGCTCGCCTTGCACCGCCCCCGTCGGTCGATGAGGCTCCACGCCCGCCCCTTGACGCTCGCCAGCGCCTCCAGGTCGACGTCGTAGACCCGCCGGCACCTTGGGCAGGCGAAGCGCGCCGCCGCGCCGGCGTCGATCATCGCGCCCAGCGTACGCGCCCAATGCGGCCAGATCCGCCCGGTTCCCCCTTCCCCGCCGCCGCTGCACCGCATTCCGGACTGGTGGAACATCATGCGAACATCCGCAAGCGATTCGCGAACGCGGAACGGACGGAAGCTGTTCAACCGCGGCGGCGGCGGGCTATGGGCCGCCTTCCGACGTTCCGCAGGGGCAAACGGAATGACCGCCGCGACCCAGACCGGGCGAATAGCCCAGCTCGACATCATCCGCGGCGTCGCCGTCATGGGCATCCTGGCGATGAACATCGTCGCCTTCGCGATGCCGTTCCAGGCCTATATGAACCCGCTGGCCTACGGGATGGAGAGCGGCGCGGACCTCGCCTCCTGGGCGTTCAGCTTCGTCTTCATCGACGGCAAGATGCGCGGCCTCTTCTCCTTCCTGTTCGGCGCCAGCATGCTGCTGGTGACCGAGCGGGCGGAGGCCGCGGGACAATCGCCGGCGAGCGTCCATTTCAGCCGCATGGCCTGGCTGCTGCTGTTCGGCCTGCTCCATTTCTACTTCATCTGGTTCGGCGACATCCTGTCCGGCTACGCGATGATGGGCATCGTCGCCTATTTCTTCCGCGGCCTCAGCGCCCGCAGGCTGGTGCTGCTGGGCGGCCTGCTCGTGGTGGCGCAACTGCTCGTCTATCTCGGCCTCGCCGTGAGCGTCGCCTATCTCGCCCAGGTCATCGCCCGTCCGGCGCCGAGCGTTGACTCGCTACGCCAATGGCAGGAGCTTCAGGACCAGTTCGGCATCCTTTCCGGCGAGCCGCTGAGGCAGAAGCTGGCCCTGTTCCGCGGCCCCTGGTCCGGGGTGGTCCATGACCGGCTCGAAGGCGCTGCCGAGCCTTTCACCAGCCTGTTCTACTTCGGCTGGGAGACGCTGGGCTACATGCTGTTCGGGATGGCGGCGCTGAAGACCGGCTTCTTCCGCGGCAAGTGGCGCCCGCTCGACTATTTCAAGGTGGCGGTGGTCGGCCTTGCCGTCACCGTCCCGGCCTACGCACTGCTGGCCTGGATAGTCGCCAGCAACGGCTTCAGCATGCCGATGATCCTCACGATAGTGCTCGCCGCGACGGTGCCGTTCCGGCCGCTGATGGTGATGGCCTATGCCGCCCTGATCATCCTGCTCGCGAGCCGGCGCGGGCCGCTGGTCGAGCGGATCGGCGCCGCCGGCCGCGCCGCCTTCACCAATTACCTCGGCACCAGCATCCTGATGACGAGCCTGTTCTACGGCTATGGCGCCGGCCTCTACGGGACGATGAGCCGGATCGAGCTGTGGCTGGTCGTGTTCGCGATGTGGGCGCTGATGCTGGCCTGGTCCAAGCCCTGGCTCGACCGCTTCCGCTATGGGCCGTTCGAATGGCTGTGGCGCTCGCTCGCCCGCGGCCGGATCGAGCCGATGCGCCGGCGAACCGCCGCCGCTTAGGTGCTACAGGCGGCCGAAATCCTGGTTGCTGGCAGTCCGGTCGGCGGCGGCACGGCGGGCGACGAGCGGGTTGGTCTCCTGCTCGAACAGCGCCATCGTCTGCTCGTAGAGCGGCCGGAGCTGCGCCACCTGCGGCAGGATCTGGTCCGGGAACAGCCGCGATTCGAGCGCGCGGCGGCCGGCATCCTCGATCTCTTCGGCCAGTTCGCCGAGCGGGGCGGCGCCGAACTGGCGCGCTTCGGTCTTCATCGTGTGGGCGGGGCCGACCAGGCCGGCGGCGTCGCGCCGATGCATGGCCGCCTCGATCCGCCCGACCGCCTTCTCGCCGTCCTCGCGAAAATAGCCGAGGATCCGGATGAAGTCGCCGCCAAGCTCCGCGCGCATCTGGCCGAAGCGCGCCCAGTCGACAACGCCGCCGTCGGCAAATCCGTCCATCACCGGTCCTTCTCCACGTGGGAGCGAACCTATAGCGAGCCGGTAAACAGCCGCTTTACGCGCTGCGCTGCCCGCCGAAGGGATTGCGCCCGCCGCGCAGCGCGAGCCGGACCGGGACCGCGCCGAAGCCGAGGTCCTTCCTCAGCCCGTTCACCAGGTAACGGCGATAGCTTTCGGGAAGCTCGTCGGTGCGGTTGCCGAACACGACGAAGCTCGGCGGCCGGGTGCCGACTTGCGTGATGTACCGGAGCTTGATCCGCTTGCCGCCCGGCGCCGGCGGCGGGTTCTTCTCGACCGCTTCGCCGAACCAGCGGTTGAGGGCGCCCGTCGACACCCGCTGCGACCAGGCCTCCCGAAGCTCGAACGCGGCCCGCAGCAGCGTCTCGATCCCCTTGCCGGTCAAACCCGAAACGGTGAGCAGTGGGATGCCGCGCGCTTGGGCGAGCCCCTCGTCGAGCGCCGCCTTGATGCCGTTGAACAGGGCGCTAGCATTTTCCGCCACGTCCCATTTGTTGATCGCGACGATCAGCGCCCGTCCTTCCTCGAGCACATGGTCGGCGATGCGCAGGTCCTGCGCCTCCAGCCCGCGCGTTCCGTCGAGCAGGAGCACCACGACCTCGGCGAAATCGACCGCCCGGCGCGCATCCGCGACCGAGAGCTTCTCGAGCTTGTCCTCGACCTTGGATCTCTTGCGCATGCCCGCGGTGTCGATCAGCCGCACCGGCCGCGGCGTGCCGTCCGGCGCCTGCCATTCCCAGTCGATGGCGATCGAATCGCGGGTGATTCCCGCCTCCGGGCCGGTGATCAGCCGGTCCTGCTCCAGGATTCGGTTGATCAGGGTCGACTTGCCGGCATTCGGACGCCCGACGATGGCGAGCTTGAGCGGCCCTTCGGCGTCCGCCTCTTCTTCCGGCTCCTCCGCCTCGAGGCGCTCGACGTGCGGTCGCAGATGGTCGAACAGGTCCACCACGCCTTCGCCATGCTCGGCGCTGATCGCGATCGGCTCGCCGAGGCCGAGCGACCAGGCTTCGAGCAGGCCCGCTTCCCCGGCCCTACCCTCGGCCTTGTTCGCCGCGAGTATGACCGGAGTCGTCTCGGACCGGAGCCAGCGCGCGATTTCCTCGTCGAGCGGCGTCGTGCCGGCGCGCGCGTCGATCAGGAACAAGGCCGCGTCGGCGTCGCGCACCGCCGCCACCGTCTGCGCACGCATGCGGCCGGGCAGCGTCTCGGGATCCTCGTCCTCATATCCGGCGGTGTCGATGACCCGGAACTCCAGGCCGAGGAGGTTCGCCTCGCCCTCGCGCCGGTCGCGCGTTACGCCGGGACGGTCGTCGACCAGGGCCAGCTTGCGGCCCACCAGGCGGTTGAACAGCGTCGACTTGCCGACATTGGGCCGGCCGACGATCGCGACGATGGGCTGGCGGGACATGGCGGCGCGATGGCGGGTCGGGCCCGCATGGTCAAGAAACGCTCCGCCGAATCGGCGCCAAAGCCTAGCGGAAGGCGGTCAGCCGGCCCGAATCGTCGAGGATGTAGAGCATGTTGTTGGCCACGACCGGCGGCAGCGAGATCGACGTGCCGGTATCGCTGATCGACAGGATCGATCCGTCGACCGGCGAGACATAGGCAAGCTGGCCGCGCGAGCTGGTCAGGATAAGCCGGTTGCCGGCAAGCACCGGTCCGCGCCAGAAGATCGGGTCCTGCCCCGGCCGCACCCGGCCGGTGCGGCCCTGCGCGATCTCCTCGCGGGTGGGCTCGCGCTGCGACGGCGCGCGGCGGAAGGCCGGCAGCTGGGCGATCCAGCGCACCCGTCCGGAGGCCCGTGCCACGGCGAGCAGCTGCGCCCGGTCGTTGACGACGAACACCCAGTCGCCCGCCACCCAGGGCGTCGAAATGCCGGCGATGTTGATCTCCCAGGCGCGCTGACCGGTGATCAGCTCGACCGCCACCATCCGCCCGCCCTGGCCGACCGCGAAGACGCGGCCCTGGTCGATCACCGGATCGGCGTCGATGTCGGAGATGGTGCCGACGACGGTGCTGACTCCCGTGCGCGCAAGCGCGTCCTGCCACACGACCTGTCCGTTCTCATAGCGATAGGCGGTAAGCTCGCCCGACGAGAAGCCGGCGACGACGGTGCTTTGCGCGAATGCCGGCGCTGCGGTGCCGAACACGCCGGCCTGCTCGAACGAGCCGGAGCCGGTCCAGCGCTCCTCGCCATTGGCGCTGTTGAGGGCGTAGAGCTGGTTGTCCTGGCTGACGACGAACACGTTGTCGCCGCCGACCGTCGGGGCGCCGCGCAGCGGTCCGCCCGGCTTGACGTTCCAGACGATGGCGCCGGTCGCGGCGTCCAGCGCCGCGGCGTCGCCGGCGCCGTTGGTGGCGTAGACCCGCCCGGAATCGTAGCTGACGCCGCCGCCGAACAGGGCCTCGGCCGGCGAATTGGCGCCGCGCACCTGGGTCGCCCAGATGAGCGCGCCCGTCTCGGCGTTGAACGCGCGGACGTTGGCGTGGGTGTCGATCGTGTAGACCCGCCCGTCGGCCACAACGGGCTCGGCGCCGAGCCGCGCCTGGGTGGTGTTGCCCGATCCTACGCTCACGCTCCAGGCCTGCTGAAGGGCGTCGCCGAGCGCCACGTGGCCCATCGACTTGGCGGCGTTGCCGCCGGGCTGGGCCCATTCGGTATTCACGGCGGGCGCCGGGACGGCGACGGCGACGCCGGCAAGCTGCGGATCGACCTCGACCTGCCCTTCGGCGGCAAGCACGGGAATCCGCTCGCCGACGGTGGGCGTGGTCGGCCGGTCCGACCCGCCGAGAATGCCGCAACCGCCCAAGAGGCCGATCGCACCGAATGCGACGACGATTCGCTTCATTCGCCTTTTTCCCTCGCTTCTGGCGCCTGGGGCGCGCCCGCATTCGACGCCGCGCCGGGAGCGGCGGGCGTTTCGGGCATGGCATTGATACCTAGAGAGCCGGCCATCTGAATGGCTCTTGTACGAATCGACGGCGGCACCGTTTCGTCGCGGCCGATGCGCGCGAACAGCGGCCCGGCAAGGTCGGGCCGGCGCATCCGCAGATGAGCGATCCCGACCATCTCGCCCGCGGTGCCGAGCCAGGCGCTGCCCGGCCGGGTCAGTGGGCTCAGGCGCCGGATAACCTGCTGCGGCTGCAGACGGTCGAACTCGAGCTCGGTCTGGCGGATCAGGGCCGCCTGCCGGTACGGCTCGGCAAAGTCGCCGTTGCTCGCGATCGACCGCAGCGTGGCGATCGCGGCGGCATTGTTGTTCGCCTCCGACTGCGCCGTCGCACGCGCGAACAGGGCCGCGGCGCGATAGCCTTCGACCTCGCTGGAGGCGAGCCGGTCGATCTTCGCATTGGCGGCGTTGCGGTTCCCGCTCTCCATGCTGTCGATCGCCTCGAGCAATGCCTCGCCCTGCTGGGCCGCCTGCTCCTGCTTATGGTTCTTCCACCAGATGAAGCCGCCGATCGCCGCGAGGATCAGCAGGATGGCGGCAAGGATCGCCCAGCCGTAGCGGGCGATGATCGTGTTGACCCGCTCCCTGCGGAGCTCCTCGTCCACCTCCCGGACGAAAGTCTCGCCGTCATTGGGACTGATCGCCACCTGCTTCTCCGAATGCCAGGGCGCTGCACCGCAGCCCTTCAGATTTGTGTGTCCGGCAACCGCCCGCGCGCCGGCGGGCGCGCCCCCGGCGCCGCTCCTTACCGGCGCGCTGGCCGAAGGAAAAGGGCTCACTTCTTCGCCTGGTAGGTCTGCTCCGGCGTCGGAAAGGCGCGCGCCTTGACGTCGGCGGCATAGGCCGCCGCAGCGGCGGCTACCTCCGCGGCGAGGTCGCCGAACCGTTTGACGAAGCGCGGCGTGCGCTCGAACAGGCCCATCATGTCCTCGGTGACGAGGATCTGCCCGTCGCACTGCGACGAGGCGCCGATGCCGATCGTCGGGCAGGCGACGGTGCGCGTCGCCTCGACGGCGATCTCCTCCATGACGCCCTCGAGGACGAGCGCGAAGCAGCCCGCTTCGGCGACGGCGCGGGCATCGGCGAGGATCTTGGCCGCCTCGGCATCGTCGCGGCCGCGGGCGCGATAGCCGCCGAGCGCGTTCACCGCCTGCGGCGTCAGACCGACATGGCCGACCACCGGGATGCCGCGCCGGACGAGGAAGGCGACGGTCTCGGCCATCGCCTCGCCGCCCTCGAGCTTGACCGCCGCCGCGCCGGTCTCCTTGAGCACCCGCGCCGCATTGGCGAAGGCCTGGGCGGGGCTCTCCTCGTAGGAGCCGAACGGCATGTCGACGGCGACCAGGGCATGCCAGGATCCGCGCACCACCGCCGCGCCGTGCGCGCACATCATCTCGAGCGTGACGGGGATGGTCGAGGGAAGGCCGTAAATCACTTGCCCCAGGCTGTCGCCGACCAGCAGCAGGTCGCAATGCGGGTCGAGCAGCTGGGCCATGCGCATCGTGTAGGCGGTCAGCGCGACGATCGGCTCGCCGCCCTTGCGTCCCAGGATCGCCGGGGCGGTCAGCCGCTTCATCGGCGCCGGCACCGGCGTCGCGCGGCTGGTGGCCGTGTCGATCGTGTAGGTGGACATTGCGCCCGCTGCTTAGTCGATCCGGCGCGCGCTGGCAAAAAGCCGCTAGGCCGCCTTTCGCCGCCGGCTCGCCGACTTCATCGCCGATATGAAGGCGGCAAGCTCCGCGAGCCGCCCCTGCGCGATCCGCTCGACGATCGCCGATCCGCAAATCACTCCGGCCGCGCCCGCCGCCAGCGCCGCCTCGACGTGGACGGGCTTGGAAATGCCGAAGCCGAACACGGGCGGCGGCGCGCCGTTCGCCTGAAGGGCCGCCAGCATGGCGCCGTGGCCGAACCGCACCTCCTCGTCGGCGCCGGTGATCCCGGCGCGCGCGACGCAATAGGTGTAGCCGCCGCCCAGCTTCGCGATCTCCTTCAGCCGCTGGGGCGGGGTGTTGGCGGCGGCGATCAGCACCGGCGCGACGCCGTAAGCGCGGGCGGCGGCAGCGAACGGCTGGGCCTCGAGCACCGGCACGTCGGCGACCAGCACGCTGTCCACGCCGGCCTTCGCGGCCGCGGCGTAGAAGGCGTCGCGCCCGCGCCCGACGACGAGGTTGGCATAGGTCAGGATTCCCACCGGCACGTGCGGATGCCTCTTCCTGAAGCCGCGAAGCAGGGCGAAGCAGTCCGCTGGCCGAACGCCCGCCGCCAGCGCTCGCGCCGCGGAGGCCTGGATTACCGGCCCGTCCGCCACGGGGTCGGAAAAGGGGATACCGACCTCGACCATGTCGGCGCCCGCTTCGACCAGCAGGTCGAGGATGTCGGCGCTGGCCGCGAGGCTTGGGTCGCCGAGGGTGACGAAGGCGCCGAACGCCCCTTGTCCGGCCCCGCGCAGCCGCGCGAACATGGCGCCGTAGCGGTCCATCAGGCGAGCTCCAGCAGGCGGCGCGCCTGCTCCATGTCCTTGTCCCCGCGCCCGGAGAGGTTGACGAGCAGCACCGCCTCCTCGGCGCCCTCGGCGAGCTTCAGCGCATGGGCGAGCGCATGAGCCGATTCGAACGCACAGACGATGCCCTCGCTTCGGGCGAGGCGGGAGAAGGCGTCGAGCGCGTCGGCGTCGGTCACCCCGACATAATGCGCGCGGCCGCTCTCCCTGAGGTGCGCATGCTCGGGGCCGACGGCGGGATAATCGAGGCCGGCGGAGACCGACCAGCTGTCGGAAATCTGCCCGTCCTCGTCCTGAAGGACGAAGGTCTCGGAGCCGTGAAGGATGCCGCGGCGACCGCGCAGAAGCGTGGCGCCATGCTCGTGCCCATCGAGGCCCCGACCGGCCGGCTCGACCCCGATCAGCTGCACTTCGCGATCCTCGATGAAGTCGGCGAACAGGCCGATCGCATTGGAGCCGCCGCCGACGCAGGCGATCGCGGCGTCGGGCAGCCGCCCTTCTTCGGCGAGCAGCTGCGCGCGCGCCTCGCGGCCGATGACGCGCTGGAACTCGCGCACGATGGTGGGAAAGGGGTGCGGCCCGGCCGCGGTGCCAAGCAGATAGTGGGTATCGCCGAAGCTTGCCGCCCAGTCCCGAAGTGCTTCGTTGATCGCGTCCTTGAGCCCGCGGCCGCCGCTCTCGACCGGCACCACCTCGGCGCCCATCAGCCGCATGCGAAAGACGTTCAGCTGCTGCCGTTCGACGTCGTGCGCGCCCATGTAGATGCGCGTCTCCAGCCCGAACAGCGCGCCTGCCATGGCCGTGGCGACGCCGTGCTGGCCGGCGCCGGTCTCGGCGATCAGGCGGCTTTTGCCCATCCGCTGCGCGAGCAGCGCCTGGCCGAGCACCTGGTTGGTCTTGTGCGCGCCGCCGTGGAGCAGGTCCTCGCGCTTGAGGTAGATCCGCACCCGTTCGGAGCCCAGGTTCTCGCAGCGGGTAAGCGGC
>DASZEO010000169.1:0-1667 GCA_035940755.1 Allosphingosinicella sp.
CTGAACCCGCAGGCCACCGACCCGATGCAGCGGCAGATCTTCGCGCTGATGCCGTGGGTGCTGATGTTCGTCATGTCGAGCTTCGCCGCCGGGCTTCAGCTCTACTGGGTGACCAACAACATCCTGTCCATCGCCCAGCAGCGGCTGCTCTATGCGCGTCACCCCTCGATGCGACAGCCGCCGGGAGCGGTGATCGAGGGCGGTCCGGCGCCGCCGCCGACACCGCCGCCGCCTCCCCCGCCCGCCACGCGCAGCGGCAAGCGCCGGCCCCGGGCGCGGTGATCGAGGCCGACGACGCGCTCGCCGAGGCGGCGCGCAAGCTGTTCGCGGGCCCGGTCGCTTTCCTCAAGTCGGCGCCCGAGCTCAAGTTCCTGCCCGAGCCGAGCTTGCCCGAGATCGCCTTCGCGGGCCGCTCCAACGTCGGCAAGTCCTCGCTGCTCAACAAGCTGACGAACCGCTCCGGGCTGGCGCGCACCTCCAACACGCCGGGACGAACGCAGGAGCTCAACATCTTCGAGGTGGGCGAGCCGCCGAAGCTGCGGCTGGTCGACATGCCCGGCTACGGCTTCGCCAAGGCGCCAAAGGACGCCGCGCGCAGGTGGCGCTTCCTGGTCAACGACTATCTGCGCGGCCGGGCGGTGCTCAAGCGCACGCTGCTGCTGATCGACAGCCGCCACGGCCTCAAGGAGCTCGACCGCGAGGTGATGAAGATGCTCGACGACGCCGCGGTCGGCTACCGCCTCGTCCTCACCAAGGCCGACAAGGTGAAGGCGACGGAGCTCGCCGAGGTCCAGCGCACGACCGAGGAGGAGGCGCGCCGCCGCCCCGCCGCCCATCCCGACATCATCGCCACCTCGAGCGAAACCGGGCTCGGCATGGAGCGGCTGCGCACCGCCGTGGCCGAAGCGGCCGAGCTCTGACTTGCCCTTCGCCGCCATTCCCGCGAAAGCGGCGCTGACGAAGCTGGGAGACGAACGTTGCTGAAGCTGATCATCGGCAACAAGGCCTATTCCTCCTGGTCGCTGCGCGGCTGGCTCGCGGTCAAGCAGTCGGGCCTGCCCTTCCAGGAGATCACCGTCCCCTTGTTCGACGAGGAGTGGGACAAGCGCGTCGAGGGCGACGAGTTCGCGCCGTCGGGCGGCAAGGTGCCGATCCTGTGGGACGACCAGACGGTGATCTGGGACAGCCTGGCGATCGTCGAATGGCTCGCCGACAAGACCGACAAGGCGCGTTACTGGCCGCGCGAAGATGCGGCCCGCGGCATGGCGCGATCGATGGCGGCGGAGATGCATTCGAGCTACCCGAACATGCGCCGCGAGCTGTCGATGAACGTGCGCAAGCAGTTTCCCGGCTACGCGCTGTCGGAGCCGGTGCGGGCCGAGGTGCTGCGCGTGCTCGAGCTGTGGGCGCAGGCGCGCGCGCGCCACGGCACCGGGGGGCCGTACCTGTTCGGCGAGTTCGGCGCGGTCGACATCATGTTCGCTCCCGTGGTGACCCGCTTCGTCACCTACTCGGTCCCGGTCCCGCGCTTCGCCGCCGCCTACATGGAGACGATCCTCGACCATGCCTGGATGAAAGAATGGATCGACGCCGCCCAGGAGGAGCCGTGGGTGATCGAGCAATATGAGATGCCGACTAGCGCCTGACCGGGCCGTCGTTGACGACAG
>DASZEO010000170.1:0-7455 GCA_035940755.1 Allosphingosinicella sp.
CTGATCGGCCTGGACGGCGTGCGCGATCTGTACGGCGCCCCCAAGGCCGAGATCGAGGAGGCGCTGGCTCGGCCGTCGCCGGACCGGCTGCTGGTCGCCGCCCAGGCGCTTCGCGAGGGGCTGACGGTCGAGGAAGTGCACGCCGTCACCCGCTACGATCCCTGGTTCCTGGAGCGGATCCGCGAGATCGTCGAGGTCGAGACGGAAATCTGCCGCGACGGCCTGCCGCGCGATGCCGCCGGCATGCGGCGCCTGAAGGCGATGGGCTTTTCCGACGGTCGCCTCGCCGAGCTCGCGCTAAAGGCCGCGAACCTGCGCGGGGAAGCGGTGAAGACCCGCGCCCGCTCGCACGGGCTCATTCACGACGCGGTCAAGGCGATGCTCGGCGCCACCACCGAGGAGGAAGTGCGGGCGCTCCGGCACCGGCTCGGGGTTCGACCCGTGTTCAAGCGCATCGACACCTGCGCGGCCGAGTTCGAAGCCAAGACGCCCTATATGTACTCGACCTACGAAGCACCGAGCTTCGGCGCGCCCGAGGACGAGAGCAAGCCGTCGGACCGGCGCAAGATCGTCATTCTCGGCGGCGGGCCCAATCGGATCGGCCAGGGCATCGAGTTCGATTATTGCTGCTGCCACGCCTGCTTCGCGCTGGCCGACGCCGGGTTCGAAACGATCATGGTCAATTGCAACCCGGAAACGGTCAGCACCGACTACGACACTTCCGACCGGCTTTATTTCGAGCCGCTGACGGTCGAGGACGTGCTCGAGATCCTTCACGTCGAGGCCTCGCGCGGCGAGTTGGTCGGCGTGATCGTCCAGTTCGGGGGGCAGACCCCGCTCAAGCTGGCGGCGGCGCTGGCGAAGGAGGGTATTCCGATCCTCGGCACCTCGCCCGACGCCATCGACCTGGCCGAGGACCGCGAGCGCTTCTCCCGCCTGGTCGACCGGCTCGGCCTTCGCCAGCCCGCCAACGGCATGGCCCGCAGCCGCGCCGAGGCGCTCAAGGTCGCGGAGCGGATCGGCTATCCGGTGCTCACCCGCCCCAGCTATGTGCTCGGAGGCAGGGCGATGGAGATCATCGACGGCCCGGCGCAGCTGGAGGACTATATCGAGACCGCGGTGCAGGTGTCCGGCGACAGCCCGGTTCTCATCGACCAATATCTCAGGGACGCGATCGAGGTCGACGTCGACGCTCTGGCCGACGGGACCGACGTCGTCATCGCCGGAGTGATGCAGCATATCGAGGAGGCCGGCGTCCATTCCGGCGACAGCGCCTGCTCGCTGCCGCCCTACAGCCTGGAGCCGGAGATCGTCGAGGAGATCGAGCGGCAGGCGCGAGCGCTCGCCGTCGCCCTGAAGGTCAAGGGGCTGATGAACGTCCAGTTCGCGGTTAAGGACGGCATCGTCTACCTGATCGAGGTCAATCCGCGGGCCAGCCGTACCGTCCCGTTCGTCGCCAAGGCGATCGGCCAGACCATCGCCAAGACGGCGGCTCGGGTGATGGCGGGCGAGAAGCTCGCCGCCTTGCCGCCGCTGCGCCGCGACGTGGCTCAGATCGCCGTCAAGCAGCCGGTCTTCCCCTTCGCCCGCTTCCCCGGAATTGATCCGGTGCTTTCACCGGAAATGAAGTCCACCGGCGAAGTCATGGGAATCGATCCCGATTTCGACACCGCCTTCCTCAAGTCGCAGGAAGGAGCCGGGGTCGAGCTGCCCGACGGCGGCACCTTGTTCGTCTCGGTCAAGAACAGCGACAAGCCGGCCATCGTCGGCCCGGTGCGGGTGCTGCTCGGCTTCGGCTTTCGAGTGGTCGCGACCGGCGGCACCGCCGAATATCTCGCCGCCCAGGGTCTGGAGGTGGAGCGGGTCAACAAGGTTGCGCAGGGCCGGCCGCATATCGTCGACAAGATCAAGGACGGCGAGATCGGCCTCATCTTCAACACCACCGAAGGCTGGCAGAGCCACCGCGATTCCGCGTCGATCCGCGCTTCGGCCGTTGCCCGGCGGGTGCCCTATTTCACCACCGCCGCCTCGAGCGCCGCGGT
Organism: Allosphingosinicella sp.; assembly: GCA_035940755.1. Taxonomy (GTDB): domain Bacteria; phylum Pseudomonadota; class Alphaproteobacteria; order Sphingomonadales; family Sphingomonadaceae; genus Allosphingosinicella. The sequence goes on from DASZEO010000170.1 coordinate 2,043, forward strand.
GGTGAGGGCGATCGCCGCCCGCCGGGAGCGCAGCCTTGAAGTGCGGTCGCTGCAGGACTATTATTCGGCTTCCGAAACTTCATCCTGAACATTGTGGTCGAGATCGGGCGGTCCCCCTGGCGGATCGCTCCAGCCGGGTTTGACGAAAGGCGAGATTTAATGGCGACGGTCGACAAGCTGCCGATGCTGGCCGAGGGCTATGAGAAGCTCCAGAACGAGGTGCGCCACCTGAAGATGGTCGAGCGCCCGTCGATCATCGACGCGATCGAAGAGGCACGCGGCCATGGCGACCTTTCCGAGAATGCCGAATATCATGCTGCCAAGGAACGCCAGGGCCACGTCGAATCCCAGATTGCCGACCTCGAGGACCGGCTCAGCCGGGCAATGGTGATCGACCCCCGGTCCCTTTCGGGCGACAAGGTCGTGTTCGGCGCCACCGTCCACCTGCTCGACGAGAACGACAAGCCGATTACCTACCAGATTGTCGGCGAGACCGAGGCCGACGCGAAGGTGGGGCGGATCAGCTATTCCTCGCCGCTCGGCCGGGCGCTGATCGGCCGCTCCAAGGGCGACGAGGTGGAATTCTCGGCCCCGTCGGGCGACAAATATTACGAGATCGCCAAGATCGAGTTCATCTAGGGCCTATGCGCCCGCCCGACAGCTGGGCGGGAGCCCGAGTCACGCTCGCGCTGACGCTGGTCACGGCCGCGGCCTGGATCTTCGGCGTGCTGCTGGGCTTCCAGGACTGGGCGATCGGGTGGGGCGCGTTCGTGCCCGGCCGCTTCGGCTTCGACGGCGCGGCGGCCTCGGCCGCGCCGGTGTGGCTGACGCCGCTGACGGCGACGCTGCTTCACGCCAATTTCGTCCACATCGCCTTCAACCTGCTGATGCTCGTCTTCTGCGGCCGGTCGACCGAGAACGTGCTCGGCCCCGTCGGACTGACGATCCTCTACCTGATAGGCGCGTATGTGGCCGCGGCCGCCCAGTTTCTCGTCGATCCGCTCTCGATGATGCCCATGATCGGCGCGAGCGGCGCCATTTCGGCCGTGCTTGGCGCCTATGCGATGCTGTTCGGCCGCAACAAGGTCAGGATCGCCAATGCTCGCGTGGCCGTGTGGCTCAACGCCTTGTGGCTGATGGCCGCCTGGGTCGGATTGCAGCTGATCGTCGGCCTCGTGGTGCCGGGGCTCGGCATCGCCATAGCCGCCCATATCGGCGGTTTCCTGCTCGGGGTGGCGCTGGCCAACCCGCTGCTGCTGCTGCGCTACCGGAAGGCCTAGCTGACGAGCTCGGGAGAGCGCCGCGCTATTCCGGCTCGGAGTCCAGCTCCGGCTGAAGCAGGCGGTGGAGGTGGACGACGACATATTTCATCTCGGCGTCGTCGACCGTCCGCTGGGCCTTGCCGCGCCAGGCGTCGAGCGCGCTCGCATAATCGGGATAGAGGCCGACCACCTCCACGGTCGACAGGTCGAAGTCGAGCCCGCGCGGGTCCTTGACCCGGCCGCCGAAGACGAAATGGAGCTTGCTCGCCGTCATCGCGCTTCAGGACGCCGCCGCCAAGCCTGATGGCCCGCGGCGGCGCGCCGTCAGTCCTTGCTGCTGCCGCCGCCGACGGCCTCGACCACCGCCTCGCCGACTTTCTGGGCGGCCCGGGCGCGGATCTCCTCGACCTGCTGCTTGCCGGCGTCGAGCCCGCGCTGGGCGGCGTCGCGGGCCGCCTCGGTGATGCGGCGCCCGGTCGGCGCGAGCAGGTCTTCCTCGCGCCGCGTTCGGGGCAGCAGGAAGCCGAGCAGCGCGCCAAGCGCAATGCCGCCGACCACGGCAGCGACGGGATAGACGCCGATCTGGTCCGCCGCCTGGCGGGTTACGTCGCTCGCCCGTCCGCGGGCCGCCTCATAGGCCGAGTAGGTGCGCTCGCGCGCGCTCTCATAGGCCTCGGCGGCGCGTCCGCGCTGCTGGCCTGAATTGCCGGTCTCGTTGTCGTTCCTGGAAGCCATTTCAACTCACTCCTTCGGTCAGGGACGCGTCGACGATCGGCGCCGACGCAGTAAACTTCGGATCGGCGGTTTCGATCCTGGCGACGATGCGCCCGTCATCTTCTTTCTCGCCATTGCCGAAGCGGCCGGTGACGACGCGCTTCAACGGCTCGCGGGCCAGGAACAAAGCGAAGGCGCCGAGCGCCAGCGACACCGCCGCCGGACGCTTGCGAACCGCGCTCAAGGCGCCGTCCGCGAGGTCGGCGCTCTTGTCCTTGACGCCGTCCCACGCCTCGCCGGCGAGGTTTCCCGGCCGCAGCCGCTGCTGGACGGCGACGAGGGTGCTGTCGAGCCGCCGCCGGGCCATGACGGCATTGCGTTTCGCCTGCTCGAGGTTGCCCGCCGTCATGGCAGCTTCTCGCCGCGGCCGATCGCCTGGCGCTCCTCTTCATCGCCGCCGAGCGCGCTGAGGCCGCCAAGGCCGAAGCGGATCAGCGCATAGCCGGTTCCGGCGAGCGCCGCCGCCACCGCTAACCCGGCGAGCACCGGGCCGATCAGCGTCGCAAGGCCCATGACCAAGCCGATGATCAGCGCCGTCAAAGCTGACAGCGCCAGCACGCCGCCGGCGGCGAGCAGGACCAGCCCGTTGCGCGCCCGGCCAGCCCGGTGGCGCGCGATCTGCCGAAGCAGGTCGAGCTCGGCGCGGGCATAGCGCCGGCCGTCCTCGACCAGACGGCCGAGGAGGTCGCCGACGGTTTCCTCGCGCGGATCGTGCGCTGGTGCGTCCAACGTCAGGCCTTGCTGCCCTTGCGGTTGCCGTTGTCGCCGCCCCGCTCGTTGTCGAGGCCGGTGCGGATCACCCGCATCAGCGCGAAGCCGACCACGGCCGCCGCCGCGATGGCGACAGTCGGGCTGGAGCGGACGATGGATCGGGTGTCGTCGAGCAATTCCTCTACGCTCTTGTCGCGGACTCGCTCGGCGAACGAGGAGACGGCGCCCGAGGCCCGGTGGGCGTAGGAGCCGTAATCCTCCCCGAGCCGCTCGTCGATCGAGCGCGCCGCTTCCTCGATGATGCCGCCAATGTCGTCGAGCAGGCCGGTCGCCCGCCCCTTGCCGTCGTCGGCGAGGTTGCGCAGCTTGTCAGTCGCCTGGCCGCGCAGGCTTGAGACCTGGTCGCGCACCTGGCTGACGATCTTGTCGGCCGCGCCGCTGCCTGCGGACGTGCCGCCGGTATCGTCGCCGCCGCCCTTCGCGACGAAGCCGCCGCTGCTGCTGTTGCCGGTGCCGTCCGAGCTGGCACCGTTGACGATCTGGTCGGTGCCTTCCGGAAGTTCGGGATCGCGGGGGGGCATAAGCATCTCCACTCTTGGACAGGTTGAACGTTTCGGCCAGAACACCTGCCGTCGGGCTTGCGTTCCGGCGGCGGTCAGGAAAGTTGCACGCTCCGCCCGCCGCGGATAATCCGCCGTCAGCCGCTCCCTACATCATATCGAGGCCGCAACGAAATGACCGCGATCGTCCATCTCCAGGCGCGCCAGATCCTCGACAGCCGGGGGAATCCGACGGTGGAGGTGGAAGCGATGCTCGAGGACGGCAGCGTGGGGCGAGCCGCGGTGCCGTCCGGCGCCTCGACCGGCGCCCACGAAGCGGTCGAGAAGCGCGACGGCGACAAGTCCCGCTGGCTCGGCAAGGGGGTGAGCGGCGCCGTTGAGGCGGTCAAGGGCGAGATCGCCCAGGCGATCGTCGAGATGGAGGCCGAACATCAGGCCCAGATCGATGCTGCTTTGATCGCGCTCGACGGGACGCCGAACAAGGCTCGGCTCGGGGCGAATGCGATCCTCGGCGTCAGCCTTGCCGTTGCCAAGGCCGCCGCCGAGGCGCGGGGGCTGCCGCTCTACCGCTATGTCGGAGGCGTTTCGGCGGCGACCCTGCCGGTGCCGATGATGAACATATTGAACGGCGGCGCGCACGCCGACAATCCGATCGATTTCCAGGAATTCATGGTGATGCCGGTCGGCGCGGCGACCTTCGCCGAAGCCCTGCGCTGCGGCGCCGAGATTTTCCACACGCTGAAGAAGGGGCTCGCCGAGGCCGGCCTGTCGACGGCCGTGGGCGACGAGGGCGGCTTTGCGCCCAATCTCGGCTCAGCGCGCGACGCGCTCGACTTCATCATGCGCTCCGTCGAGCAGGCGGGCTACAGGCCCGGCGACGATGTCGTGCTCGCGCTGGACTGCGCCGCGACCGAATTCTTCAGCGACGGCGCCTATCGGATGGAAGGGGAGGGGCGGACGCTCTCTCCCGACGAAATGGCGGCCTACCTCGCCGAGCTCGCCGGTGCCTATCCGATCCGCTCCATCGAGGACGGCATGGCCGAGGACGATCTCGACGGATGGGCCGCGCTCACCGCCGGCACCGGCGAGAAGGTCCAGCTGGTCGGCGACGACCTGTTCGTCACCAACCCGGAGCGCCTGCGGATGGGGATCGAGCGCGGCCTCGCCAATTCGATCCTCATAAAGGTCAATCAGATCGGCACGCTTACTGAGACTCTGGAGGCGGTCGAGACGGCCCACCGCGCCGGCTATACCAGCGTCATGTCGCATCGCTCGGGCGAAACCGAGGACACCACCATCGCCGACCTCGCCGTCGCCACCAATTGCGGGCAGATCAAGACCGGCAGCCTCGCCCGCTCTGACCGGCTCGCCAAATACAACCAGCTGCTCCGCATCGAGGAGGAGCTGGGCGAGGTTGCCCGCTATGCCGGTCGAGACGTCTTCGGGCGCTCGGCTTGACAGAATTCTTGTGGATATCGGCGCAAAACGCTTGATTCAGCGCGAATTTACTGATTCTGTGCCGGGGCGATGACGGGGGTGCGTAGTCCTTTGGCTCTGATGCGGCGCGCGGCGCTGCCGGCGCTGGGCGTGCTGATCATCGCCAACTTCCTGGGCTATGCGGTAATGGGCGACAACGGCGTCCTCTCCTGGGGCGACTATCGCCGGGTCAAGGCGGAGCGTGCGGTGCAGCTCGCGCAGCTCGAAGCCGAGCGCGCGCGGCTCGAGCATCGCAGCCGACTGCTCGACCCGCGCCACGCCGATCCGGACCTCGCCGACGAGCTGATCCGCCGCGAGCTCGGCCTGATGCGCCCCGACGAGGTGGTGATCCCGATGGACAGCTCCGCTCAGCCGGCGCCGGTAGCGGCTGCCCCGGCCGCCGCGCGCCGGTAGCGGCTTGCCGCTCCTTCACCCAATCCTTGCCGCACTGCTGTTAGTTTCCGCGCCTGCGGCCTCGCCGAACCTCGACCGCCGCCCGCCGATCGACGAGTGCGCGACCGATGCCTCTTTCGCGGCCTTCCGAACTCAGCTGCGCGAAGCGGTGGAGCGGCAGGATCGCGACTTCCTCCTTTCGGCGACCGCCGACGACATCCTGGTCAATTTCGGCGG
>DASZEO010000171.1:0-2192 GCA_035940755.1 Allosphingosinicella sp.
CCATCGCCACGGCGACCGAGGCGATGGTGGTGGCCGCGCTCGGCGTCTTCGGCCGGCACTAGGGCCGCGGCGCCTCCTCGGGCGGAAGCACGTTGCCGGGGGGCGGCAGGGTCGGCGCCTCGCCGTGGCGCGGCCGGAACAGGGCCCTGTCCTCGGCCGTGAAGCCGCGCTTCCAGACCACGAAGCCGAAGGTCAGAAGGATAACCGGAATGCCGACGGTGAGCTGCGCCCATTGCCAGCCCCTGGGAAGCGCGGTGAAGCCGAAGCCCACGACCGTTGCGGCTGCGGCCGCCCAGATGAGCGGCCAGCGCCACCCCTGGACGGGCGCACCGAGCAGCCGAGCCAGCAGGTTGGACTTGAGCACCGAGGCAACGCCGAGCGCGAGGCAAAGGGCGAGCGCGGCGCCCGCCGCCTGGAAGGCCTGCCGCCGCGCTTCGTCGGCCGGCCAGCGGGCGGCGTCGAGCGCGAGGATGAAGGCCAGCGTGAGCACCGCCTGGATGGCGATCATCAGCAGCGAGATGAGCAGGTTGCGGTGCCGTGCGACGTAGACCAGCGCCGCTTCGGAGACGGCGGCCGTCGCCGCCACCACCTCGGCCGCGAGGAGGAAGGCGAGCGCGGCGGTGCCGCCGACGAATTCCGGTCCGACCAAGCCCATTACGGCCTGCCCGGGGATCCCGAGGCAGAGGGCGACTCCGCCCTGCGCCGCGATGATCCAGAAGCCGACCTGCCGCACCTGCCGGGCGACGGCCGGCCTGTCGCCCTCAGCGAGCTTCTGGGTGATCACCGGCGCCAGCACCGGATCGAAGCTCGTCTTGAGCTTCTGCGGCAGCGAGGCGACCTGCTGGGCGACGTAATAGACACCGATATAATAAGGCGCGACGAAGAGGCCGAGGATGGCGATGTCGAGCCGCCGCGAGCCCCATTCGATCGCGTCGGCCGCCGCCAGCGGGATGTTCTGGCGCGCGACCCGCAGCAGTTCGGCGGGATTGGGCTTCCAGCCGTGCGGCACCCCGTAGCTGCGCAGCAGCGGCCAGAGCGAAGCGGCGAGTCCGCCGACGATCGACAGAACGTAGGCGATGATGAGCCCGTCGCGCGTGCGCAGGATGTCGCCGGTCGCGGCCCCCTGGAGCGGCGCGAAGAAGAGCAGACCGGCCGCCGCGCCCAGGCTCAGCGTCCAGGGCTCGACGATCGCTCGGGCACGGACCGTCGCTCCGATGTCGTGGCGATAGGCGAGCGCGGCGAGCGCGACGTCCGCGCCGGCGACTCCGAAGATGACCAGCGGCAACAGCCAGTCGGTTCCGTGGACGTCGCCAGCGGGGAACATCGCCTGGGGAAAGACCATCAGCACAACGCTCGCGAAGGCGGAGGCTATGAAGGCCGCCAGCATGGCATCGGCGACGATGCAGACGTGGGGCTGGTGGCTCGTCGAAAGCTGCTGCGCCAGCCCGCGCTTCAGCCCGAGCGTCGCCAGCTGGGCGGCGAACTCGATGACGATGACCGCATAAGCGAACTCGCCGAGCGCCTGCGGGCCGTAATAGCGGCCGGCGATGAACAGGAAGGGCAGGCGCGCCGCGAGCCGAAGCACGAAACCGAAGAAGTTGGTCCGGCCGCCCCTCGCCAGAGCGGCGATGTCCTCACCGGGAGGCGCCTGCCCGGCCGCCATTCAGGCCGCCTCGCCTATCGTCATCGCGGCGGGGTCGTCCAGGCGCCGGCGCCTCCGCGCGCGTCGATCTCGCGATAGGCCAGGCCGCCTTCCTGACGGCGGATCTCCCAGACGACCGGCGGCGTTCGCCATTCGCCGACGATGAAGACCGGGACGTTGGCGCTCTGCGCCAGCTGCAGATCGGCCGCCGCGGGCGTCGGCGACGCCGAGGCGCGGGTGCGCAGCACCGCTATCGCCCCTTCAGCTACGCCTTCCAGAGGCGCTCCGGGGGCAAGGGCGGCGACTCCCGTGATGAGCAGGTGCCCCTCTGGGTCGCGGCCGAAGAAGACGACCTTGTCGGCGGGCGCGCCGGTTCCGACCCGGACGCCGCTCACCGAGTCGGCCATCTCGCGCATCTCCCGAGCCAGCGACTCGGTTGACTGCGCGGCGGCCGGGACCGCGGCGGCGAGCAAAGCTGCGGCCAGGAAAGACAGGAGGCGGGTCAGCATGAGCGAGGCTCCGGTCAATGCGCGGCGCCCCAATTGGCGCC
>DASZEO010000172.1:0-2295 GCA_035940755.1 Allosphingosinicella sp.
GCCAACGACGTGCTCGACATCCCGCTTCACGGCCGCATCGCCGCCGGTACGCCGATCGAGGCGCTGCAGGGCACCGACACCCTCCCCGTCCCCGCCGCCCTGCTCGGCCCGGGCGAACATTATGCGCTGGAAGTGGCCGGCGATTCGATGGTCGAGGTCGGCATCCTCGACGGCGACTATGCCCTGGTGCGCAAGACCGATTCGGCGCGCGACGGCGAGATCGTCGTGGCGCTGGTCAACAACGAGGAAGCGACGCTCAAGACGTACCGCCGGGAAGGCCAGATGATCCGGCTCGACCCGGCCAACCGCCAGTACGACCCCCAGCGCTACCGCGAGGACCAAGTCCAGATCCAGGGCAAGCTGGCGGGGCTGCTGCGGCGCTATTGACGCGGAGCAGCCACTGACAATGCTCCCGTGCCGCGATCGGTAGGTCCGGCGTCAGTCTCCCCTCCCCTTGATGGGAGGGGTCGGGGTGGGGTGAACTGCGGAGACGCACGCACCCCTCAAGGGGGAGGGGCGAGAAAGCGAGGTCTGGCTAATGGCGCGTCTGAATTATGTTGAACTCCCCGTGCGCGACGTAGCGGCGGCGAAGACCTTCTACGAACAGGCATTCGGCTGGTCGATGACTGAGTTCGGCCCGACTTATGCCGCTACCCTCACCGGCGACACCGACGTCGGCCTGCAGGGCGATGCCGCCGACGCGACGGCGGCGCCGCTGCCGGTGATCGACGTCGAGGATCTGGAGGCCGCGCTGGAGGCGGTCAGGCGGGCCGGCGCGGACATCGTGAAGCCCGTCTTCGCCTTTCCCGGCGGGAGGCGCTTCCATTTCCGCGATCCGGGTGGCAACGAGCTGGCGTGCGTCGAGGCCGACTAGGCGCTGAAGCTCCTCAACGGGCCAGGATCCGGCGAAGCTCGCCCCAGTCGATATTGCCGCCGGAGACGATCGCCACCTTGTCGTTGCCCGGCAGCTTCGCCGACGCGGCGAAGGCGGCCGCTCCGGCGCCCTCGGCGACGACGTGATGCTCGGCGGCGAGGCGGCGGATCGCTTCCTCGACCTCGGCGACGCTCACCACGACGACATCGTCGACCAGCCGCTCGAGCAGCGGCCACATTGCGTCGAGCACGCGGGTGCTGCCCATGCCGTCGATGAAGCTGGGCGTCCGCTCCACCGCCACCGGCTTGCCGGCCGCTCGCGCCGCCTGGAGCGGCAGCGCGGTGTCGGTCTCGACGGCGACGATCCGTGCCTGCGGGCGATGCGCCTTGACCGCCTGGGCGATGCCCGCGGCAAGGCCGCCGCCGCCGATCGGCACCAGCACCGCCGCCACATCGGGAAGGTCCTCGGCGATTTCCGCGCCGATCGTGGCCGCGCCCGCGATTACCGGACGCTCGCACACCGGATGGAGGAACAGGGCGCCGGCCGCGGCGCCGGGCGCGGAGCGGCTTTCCATGATCCGCCACCAGTCGTCGAAGCTGTGCTCGCGCACGTCGGCGCCGAGCCGCCTGAGATTGTCGACCTTCACCCGCGCCGCCTTGTCGGGGACGTGGATGATGCACGGGATGTCGAGCCGCGCCGCGGCGGCGGCGAGCGCCTGGCCGAAATTCCCGGCACTGGCGGAGACGATGCCCGGCGGCGGCGGCCCCGCCTCGAGCGCCGCGGCAAGCGCATTCGTCGCGCCGCGAATCTTGTAGGAGCCGGTCGGCTGCAGCGCCTCGAGCTTGAGCCAGGTGGCGCCGTCGCGGGCCGGCACCAGCGGCGTTCGCAAGGCAACGCCCGCGATGCGGCGGCGCGCCTCGTCGATCTCGCTGGCGGTAAGCGGTTCGGCGAGCGGCGGGTTCGCGGGCATTGCGCCGGCTGAGCGCACTTCAGCCGCCCTGGAGCTGATGCCTTCGCATCGCGTGGCGGAGCTGGTCGTAAGTCAGCGACAAGGCCGCAGCGGCGGCGCGCTGGTTCCAGCGGCATTTCTCGAGGGCGGCAGCGAGGATCGCTTTCTCATATTCCGCGACGGCGAGGCGGAAGTCGGCGCAGCCGGCCGGGTCCCAGGCGTAAGCCTCGGCGGCGACGCCCTCGCTCGGGGGGATGGCGGCCGGAAGGTTAGACGCCGGCTGGTTCTCGTTGGCCGGGAGCGGACGCCACGGGCTTTCGAAGGGGTCGAACTGGATGTCCTCGATCGGCCCGATCTGGCCGTCCCAGCGATAGACGGCGCGCTCGACGACGTTCCTGAGCTCGCGCACGTTGCCGGGCCAGGAATAAGCCTGGAGCCGGGCCATGGCCGTCTCCGAGAAACCGGGCCAGTC
>DASZEO010000173.1:0-9870 GCA_035940755.1 Allosphingosinicella sp.
GGCGGTGCTGGGGCGGATGCAGCGGGCGATGCGCACCGAGCTGGCGCGGCTGTGGGCGCAGCGCAGCCCGACGACGCCGGTGGTGAGCCCGGAGGCGGCGGTGATCCTCGCCTCGATCGTCGAGAAGGAGACTTCGAAGCCCTCGGAGCGGCGGATGATCGCCGGAGTCTATTCCAACCGGCTGAGGCGCGGCATGCCGCTCCAGGCGGACCCGACCGTCATCTACCCGATCACCCGCGGACGCCCGCTGGGGCGGCGGATCCTGCGCTCGGAGCTGAACGCCGACAACGGCTACAACACCTACCGAAGCGCGGGTCTTCCGATCGGGCCGATCGCCAATCCGGGCCGGGCGTCGATCGCGGCGGTGCTCAACCCGCAGCCGACCGACGCGCTCTACTTCGTCGCCGACGGCACCGGCGGCCACGTCTTTGCGGCCACGCTTGCCGAGCACAACGCCAACGTCCAGCGCTGGTTCGCCATCCGCCGCGCCCGCGGCGAGATGTAGCGCCTCAGAGCGGCAGCCGCCGCCGTTCCACCCCGGGCCGGTCGACGATCGCCACCGGATCGACGGTCACCTTGCCGACGGCGGGGCAGGCGTGGATCATCAGCAGGTCGTCGACCATCAGCCCGGCATCGCCGTCGAAGAGGATAAGGTCGCCGCGCCGCAGCGGAGCGGCGGGCGGAACCGGTTCGCCCAGCCGCCGCTGCTCCTCGGGCAGGCGAGGCGCGAAAAGGCCGCACAGGCTGAGCGAGAGCTGGACCAGGCCGGCGCTGTCGATGCCGCTGTAGCTGCGCCCGCCGGCCACGTAGCGGGTACCGATGAGCCGCTCGGCGACCACCACCGGATCCAGGTCGAATTCGTCGAGCCGCCGCAGGTGCGAGAGCGAGACGCAGCCATATTCGGTGGTGAGGCAGGCGCCGCTCTCCTCGCCGCAAAGGCGCGATCCCATCGGCAAGCTGGCGAGGACGGGCGAGGTGATGCGGCTGTCGGCCGCCACCGGAGCGCAGCGCTCGCATACGATATGGGTGGGGCGGGCGGGGCAGGTGAGAGCGATCGCCTCGACATAGCCGACGACGTGGTCGGCCTCGCAATAGCCCCAGGCCCAGCCGCCGGCATATTCGAGCACGGCGAAGCCCTCGCCCGGAAGCAGCTCGGACACGGCCTCGGCGTCGTCGGCGGCGCTCAGGCGCACGAAGGCGGGATGGGCGCCGCAGCTGCGCGCCACCGGCTTCGCATAATGGGGCGCGAGGACCCGTCCGGCGAGGGCGATGTCGGCGAGGTCGTGGCGATAGGCGTGGAGTCGCGGGTCCAGCGCCAAGGCCGGCCCGGCGAGAGCGAAACGCTCAGCCGTGCTGGAGGATGAGGCCCCGCTCGCGGGCGGCCTTTCGGCTGGAGCCGTCCTGCTCAAGGTTGCGTTCGAAGCCTTCAAGGAATTCCTGCCCAGTGCTGGTCCTGGCGACGAACACGTTGCGCCGGTCGGTCTCGTCGCGCACGCGGCGCAGATAGCCGAGCGAGCCGAGCGTGTTCAAGGCGCGGGTGATGACGGGTTTGGAGACGCCGAGGATGTGCGCGAGGCCCCGCACGGTGTGCGGCCCAGGCGTCAGGTAGACCAGCATCATCAGGGCCATTTGCCGGTTGGTGAGGTCCGGCTGGCCCGACCTCACATAGTTGATCAGCGTGTGCATCCAGCTTCTGAGCGCTTGGTCCGCCACGGCTTGTGCTCCGAATCCTCGAGGATCGACGTTTCGGCACTAAAACCAGCAAGCTCCCGTTTCGTTTCCCGAATCGTTGGAATTCCGCAGAAAAATGAGCACGCTTCACCTAGGATAACGCATTCGCAGAGTCTCCCACGCCGCACGCAGCCCAAGCGCGTCGCCGCCCTTGGGCCGTCCGGGCTTCGCCGCCTGGCGCCAGGCGAAGGTGTCGAAATGGGCCCAGGGCGTGCCGTCCGGAACGAATTTCTGAAGGAACAAAGCCGCGGTAACGGCCCCCGCCATCGGCGCTTCGGAGACGTTGCCGAGATCGGCGACGTCGGAGGCGAGCATCTCCCCATAAGCCTTCCACAGCGGCATCCGCCACAGCGGGTCGGCGACCCGGGTGCCGCTTTCGAGCAGGTCTGCAGCCAGCGCCTCGTCATTGGCGAAGGTCGCGGGAAGGTCGGGCCCCAGCGCCACTCGCGCAGCGCCGGTCAGGGTGGCGAAGTCGAGCACCAGCTCCGGCTTTTCCTCAATCGCGCGGGTAAGGGCGTCGGCGAGGATCAGCCGCCCCTCGGCGTCGGTGTTGCCGACCTCGACCGTCAGGCCCTTGCGGCTCTTCAGGATGTCGCCCGGGCGGAAGGCGGCGCCCGAGACGGCATTCTCGACGGCGGGAATGACGAGGTGGAGCCGGACCGGCAGGTTCGCCTTCATCACCAGGCGCGCCAGCGCCAGCGCGTGGGCCGCGCCGCCCATGTCCTTCTTCATCAGCCGCATGCCCGAGGCCGCCTTGATGTCGAGCCCGCCGGAATCGAAGCAGACGCCCTTGCCGACGAGCGCCAGCCGCGGGTGGCGCTGGTCGCCCCAGTGGAGCTCGACCAGCCGCGGCGCCCGCTCCGGCGAGGCCGCCCGGCCCACCGCAGCAACCATCGGAAAGCCTTCGGTAAGCGCCTCGTCGCGAGTGACCCTGGCCTTGGCGCCGCATTCGTCGGCGACCGCCAGTACCGCCATTTCCAGCTCGGCTGGGCCGAGGTCGCCCGCGGGGATGTTGACGAGGTCGCGCACGAGGTTGGTAGACTCGGCAAGCCAGACCGTCTCCTCGATCCGCGCCGGCTCGTCGGTGACGAGGACGCGCGGGCCCTTCGGCTCCTTGCCGGCGCGGTAGCGGTCGAAGCGATACTGCCCGAGCAGCCATCCCAGCACCGCCGGGCCGGGGCCGCGGCCGGCGACGCGGTAGGTTCCGGCCGGCAGGCTCTCGGCCGCCTTGGCGAGGCACCAGGGGCTGAGCTCTTCGGCATTGGCGACGCCGAGCACCGCCGACCAGCCGTCGCGCTCTTCCGGCAGGATGGCGAGCTGAAAGCCCTCGCCTTTGAAACCCTGGGCTAACGCAGCCTGCCGCGCGCGCTCCGGCTGAGCCTGGAGCCAGGCATCGAAGCTCTTCTGGTCGACCAGTTGCAGGTCGATCGCGGCCTGTCCACGGTCCGGCTGAAGGAGGATACCAAGGCCGCTCACCGGTCGCTCGTCAGGAGAGTTATCGGCGGGCTCACGTCTCCTGCGAAGCGAGCCATCGTTGCGTCGAAAGTGGCGAAGTCGGCGCAGTCGTTTGAGCGAGTCAGGTGGAGCGCATCGGCGAAGTCGAGGCCGAGCTCGACCATGTCGAGCGCCCGGGCGACTCCCTCCGAATCTTCGAGGATGACGGAAGGGAGCGCGCTCAGCTGCCGCAGCTCGGCGGCGATCCGCTTCGCGCCGAATCCATAGGTCCGCCTCAGCACCCACTCCGCTTCGAGCAGAACAGTGACCGGCACGAAGACCTCGTTCTCGGCGACGAACCTCCTGGCGACGGCGAACTGCGCGGGATCATCGGCGGTCAGGAAGCGGATCAAGACATTAGTATCGGCCGCGCGCACGCCTCGCCTCGATTTCCTCAGTGATGGCGCGATCCATGTCCTCCAGCGTCTTGGACGGACCGTCATATTTCAAGCAGCCGGCGACCTCGTCGATCGTGGTCGGCGGGAAACGGCGCTCGGGCTTGAGAAGCACGCCTTCCGGGGTTTCCTCGACAATGAGCCGCATTCCGCTCGTCCACTTACGCCGGGCGCGTATCTCCTTCGGCAGGATCACCTGACCCTTGGTGGAGAGGCGGGTAACGGGCTTGTTCATCGACCAGGCTCCGGTAAGACGTGGGTAAGATAACACGTCATCTATCCCACCGGCACCCCGTAAAGATCGTGCTCGTCGGCATCCTCAATGCTCACTGCGACGATTTCGCCCTGCTTCAGATGGGCGGCATCGCGAAGGTGGACCTCGCCGTCTATCTCGGGCGCGTCGCCTTTGGAACGGCCGGTCGCGGCGCCCTCCTCATCCACCGCATCGATGATGACGTCGATGGTCTTGCCGACCTTCGCCTGGAGCTTGGCGGCGGAGATGGCGGCGCTCATCGCCATGAAGCGGGCGTAGCGCTCCTCCTTCACCGCTTCGGGCACCGCGCCGGGGAGGCTGTTGGCCGCCGCGCCCTTGACCGGCTCGAAGCGGAAGGCGCCGACGCGGTCGAGCTGCGCCTCGTCCAGCCATTCGAGCAGATATTCGAAATCGGCGTCGGTCTCGCCGGGGAAGCCGACGATGAAGGTCGAGCGGACGGCGATGTCGGGGCAGGTCTCGCGCCAGCGCCGGATCCGCTCGAGCACCTTCGCCTGGTTGGCGGGCCGCTTCATCGCCTTCAGCACGCTGGGGGAGGCGTGCTGGAAGGGGATGTCGAGATAGGGGAGGACCAGGCCCTCGGCCATCAGCGGGATGATCTGGTCGACGTGCGGGTAGGGGTAGACGTAGTGGAGGCGCACCCAGGCGCCGAGGCGGCCGAGCTCGCGGGCGAGGTCGGTCATGTGGGCGCGCACCTCGCCGCCCTTCCATGGCCAGGCGGCGTGGCGCAGGTCGACGCCGTAGGCCGACGTGTCCTGACTGATGACCAGCAGCTCTTTGGTCCCGGCGGCGACAAGCTTTTCCGCCTCGCGGAGCACGGCGTCGGGGCGGCGGCTGACGAGGTCGCCGCGCAGCGAGGGGATGATGCAGAAGGCGCAGCGATGGTTGCAGCCTTCGGAGATCTTCAAATAGCTGTAGTGGCGCGGGGTCAGCTTCAGCCCCGCCTCGGGCACGAGGTTCAGATAGGCCGAGGGCGGCACGGGAGCGGCGACGTGGACGGCGCCGACCACCTCCTCATATTGGGCGGCGCCGGTGATGGCGAGCACGTCCGGGAAGCGCTCGCGGATCAGATCGGCTTCCTTGCCCATGCAGCCGGTGACGATGACCCGGCCGTTCTCGGCGATCGCCTCGCCGATGGCGGCGAGGCTTTCCTCCTTGGCGGAATCGAGGAAGCCGCAGGTGTTGACCAGCACGACGTCGGCGCCCGCGTAATCGGGGGACATGGCGTAGCCGTCGCTCCTGAGCTTGGTGAGGATCCGCTCGGAATCGACCAGCGCCTTCGGGCAGCCGAGCGAAACCATGCCGACCTTCGGCGGGGAGGGGAGCTCGAGTTCCATGGAAGGCGCGGAGATAGGCATTAACCGGGCGGTTTCCTAGGGTTTGCCGCCGCCGCACCGGGAGCCGGTTCTTGACAAAGTTTCGCCATCCCATCGGCAAAATAGTCGGCCTCCCCGGCTGCACGCTTTTCGAGGAGTTGTTCGGCCCGGCCGAGCAGCCGCCGAAGCGCGACATTGCTGAAGCGCCGGTCCCAGGCGGCGATGCGGCCGCGGTAACGGATTGGGTGAAGGATTCCTGCGACTGCGCGCTCCCATTCGCCCGGCGCGCGAACCGAGCGCTTGCGCGCCCTCGCCGCCGCGACGGCGGATTCCCAGGCGCCGGCGAAGCTCGCGCCGTCGCGATGCTCGCGAAGCAGGTAGGCGCTTTGGCGGGAGAGGCCGAGGGCCGCCGCCGCCCGTGCCGGCCGAAGGCCTTTGCCAAGCGCCGCGATGAAAGCGCGCTGCCGCTCGGCGGTCCAGCCGCCGCGGCGGTTGCGAAGCGGCACCGGCGTAAAGTCGAGAGGGTTCGAATCGACCATCGCGATTCTATGACTGAACGCGCCGGCTGTAGGACAGCGTTTTTGCCCGCGGTGCTGGACTCGGGCGCCGGGCTGACGCAACGCGCCGGAAGGCTTCGGGATTCATCGGAAATGAAGCAGGCCATGTTGACGCGGCTCATCGCGCCGGTGCTTTCGCTGCTGCTGCTGGCCGGCTGCGCCTCGACCGCGGCGGCGCCGGCCGACGCAGAGCTGGCGCGGCTTCAGCGCGAGGCGGCCCGGGTGACGATCGTGCGCGACGATTGGGGCATCGCCCATGTCCGCGGCGAAACCGACGCTGACGCCGTGTTCGGCATGATCTACGCCCAGGCCGAGGACGACTTCAATCGCGTCGAGACGAACTACCTCACCGCGCTCGGCCGGCTGGCGGAGGCACAGGGGGAGGGGGCGATCTGGCAGGACCTTCGCGCCCGGCTGTACATGGATCCGGCGGACCTGCAGGCGCGCTATGCGGCGAGCCCCGACTGGCTTCGGCGGCTGATGGACGCCTGGGCGGACGGGCTGAACTACTATCTTCGCACCCATCCCGAGGTCCGGCCGCGGGCGATCGCCCGGTTCGAGCCGTGGATGGCGCTGAGCTTCACCGAGGGGAGCATCGGCGGCGACATCGAGCGGATATCGCTGCCCGAGCTGCAGGCCTTCTATTCGGAAGGGGGACGCGTTCTTGCCGAGGGCGCGGGCGAGCCCGACCGCGAGCCGCGGGGTTCCAACGGCATCGCCATCGCGCCGGCCAACACGGCCGAGGGCCATGCGCTGCTGCTGATCAATCCGCACACCAGCTTCTTCTTCCGCTCCGAGCAGCAGGTGTCGAGCGGGGAGGGCCTGAACGTCTACGGGGCGGCCACCTGGGGGCAATTCTTCATCTACCAGGGGTTCAACGAGCGCGTGGGCTGGATGCACACGTCGAGCGGAGTCGACGTGGTCGACGAGTTCCTCGAGCGGATCGTGGAGCGGGGCGGGCGGCCGTTCTACCGCTACGGCAACGAGGAGCGGCCGGTCGAGACGCGCACCGTGACCTTGCGCTACCGGATCGGCCCGGAGCGGATGGCGACGCGCACTTTCGAGACCTACCGCACCCACCACGGTCCGATCGTCCGGCAGGAAGGCGGGCGCTGGGTCAGCTTCGCGATGATGCACCGGCCGATCGAGGCGCTGAGCCAGTCCTTCCTGCGCACCAAGGCGCGCGATTTCGGATCCTACATGCACGTGATGGCGCTTCAGGCGAACTCGTCCAACAACACCGTCTTCGCCGACGCCGACGGCCATATCGCCTATCTCCATCCGCAGTTCATCCCGCGCCGCGACGACCGGTTCGACTATACGCAGCCCGTGGACGGCAGCGACCCCGCCACCGACTGGCGCGGGCTTCACGCGCTGGACGAGGCGCCGCACCTGCTGAACCCGCCGACGGGCTGGATCCAGAACACCAACAACTGGCCCTACAGCGCCGCAGGGCCGGCGAGCCCGCGGCAGGCGGATTTCCCGCGCTACATGGACACGTTCGGCGAGAATCACCGCGGGCTGCATGCGCTTCGGCTGCTCGAGGGGCAGAGCGGTTGGACGCTCGAGCGGCTTCGCTCGGCCGCCTATGACAGCTACCAGCCCGCCTTCGCCGAGCTCGTGCCGGCACTGGTCCAGGCGTTCGACCGGCTGCCGGCAGCGAGCCCCGAGCGGCGGCGGCTGGCGGAGCCGGTCGAGCGGCTGCGGGGATGGGATTATCGCTGGGGGGTGAACTCGGTCGAGACGTCGCTGGCGGCCTTCTGGGCCGATGCGCTGTGGCAGCGCGTGCGGCGTGACGGAATGCCGCCCGGCCAGGCGGTGCGGCGGATGGGACAGGCGAGCGACGCGGTGAAGCTCGCCGCCTTTGCCGCCGCGGTGGACCGGCTCGAGGCCGAGTTCGGCCGCTGGCAGACGCCCTGGGGGGAGATCAACCGCTTCCAGCGGCTGACCGGGGACATCGCCCATCCGTTCAGCGACGCCGGGCCGAGCATCCCGGTGGGCTTCACCTCGGGCTGGTGGGGCTCGCTGGCCTCGTTCGGCGCCGCGCCGCGCGCCGGCAGCCGCCGCTGGTACGGAACCTCGGGCAACAGCTTCGTGGCGGTGGTGGAGTTCGGCCCGCGGGTGCGGGCGCTGGCAGTGACGGCGGGCGGGGAGAGCGGCGATCCGCGCTCGCCCCATTTCAACGACCAGGCCGAGCGCTACGCCACCGGCAATTTGCGCGAAGTCTATTTCTACCCCGACCAGCTCGCCGGCCACACCGAACGCACTTACCGGCCGGGGGAGTAGCGGCGGCTGCGGGTCAGTGCGCCCGGGCGCGGCGCGGCGGCTGATCCGCCTCGTGCGGCACGCTCGGCACGATCTCGACGATCCGGTCGCCCTTACGCAGCGCCTGGCAGGCCGGCTCCCAAAAGCCGATCGGCTGCCCCTCGCGGTAGATGCGCACGCCGAGCCCGGTGCCGATCGCCGAAAGCGGCTTGCCCTGCTCCTCGGGGCGCGCCTCGCGTTCGGCGAGGCGAACCCGGCCGGCGGAGGAGGCGAGATCGGCGAGGTAATCGGAGATGTTCGGGCCGTGGGCGGAGCCGGCCAGGAGCAGGCCCGCGAAGCTGATCGGGTTGATGACGGTCGTGGCGCCGGCCTGGCGCGCGAGCAGCTCATTGTCCTCGGCCTCGACAGCGATGCTGATCGTCAGCTCCGGCGCGAGGTGGCGGGCCGTGAGGCAGATGAGGATGGAGGTGTCGTCGCTGCCGGCGGCGATGATCAGCACTCGGGCCGAGGCGATCCGAACCGCCTCCAGCGTCTGGTCGCGCGTCGCGTCGCCGTGGAGGACGGCGCAGCCCAAAGCTTCCGCCTCGGCGAGCGCTTCCTGGTCGGAGTCGATGACGACGATCTGCTTGGGATCGGTGCCGCGGGCGATCAGCTCCGCCACCGCCTGGGCGCCGCTGGTGCCGTAGCCGGCGACGACGATGTGATCGCGCAAGCGCTCCTGAAGCCGGGCCATCAGCCACCTTTCCCATGTTCGCCGAAGCACGAACTGATACGCCGTGCCGAGGAAGATCAAGACGAAGAAGACTCGGATCGGAGTCACCACGAAGGCGTCGAACGTTCGGGTATGGTCGGAGACGGGGACAATATCGCCGTAGCCGGTGGTCGTGATGCTCACCATCGTGAAGTAGACGACGTCGGAGAAGCTGATGTGGCCGTCATAATTGTCGCGAAGGCCGTCGCGCTCGAACCAGTGTACGGCGACGACGAACAGCAGCAGCCCGGCGACCGCGGCGACTCGCCATCCGAGCTGCAGCCAGGGCGAGGTGCGGGCGCTGCGGCGCAGCGTCAGGACTTCGCGCCGGGCCGCCCGGCGCGTCATGGCGCGTAGCGCTCCGCCAGCCGCTCCAGCGAGTCCTCGTGGGTCAGATCAAGGTGGAGCGGGGTCACCGCCACGTAGCCGTCGGCGATCGCCTCGAGATCGGTGGCGTGGCCGGGGGTGTGGGGCATCGGCCTTAGCCCGAACCAATAATAGTTGTAGCCGCGCGGGTCGGTGCGCTGGTCGATGCGCAGGCGGCCGTAATCGCGAAGGCCCTGGCGGACCACCCGGATGCCCCGCACCTCGTCCGGCGGCAGCGCGGGGAAGTTGACGTTGACCAGGGTGCGCGGCGCCATCGGCGTGCCGAGCAGCGGCCCCAGCACCCGCTCGGCCCAGGCTTCGGCGGCGGCGAACGGGACGGTGTCGCCCATCCCCTCCTTGGCATAACCCTGGCTCAGCGCGATTGATGGGATGCCGGCCAGCGCGCCTTCCATCGCCGCAGAGACGGTGCCCGAATAGGAGACGTCCTCGCCAAGATTGGCGCCGCGGTTGACGCCCGACATGAGCAGGTCGGGCGGCGAATCCTTCATGATCCAGGCGATCGCCATCATGACGGCGTCGGTCGGCGTCCCGGTGACGCAGAAGCGCTTCTCGCCGAGCTTGCGAAGCCGGATCGGGCGGGTCAGCGTCAGCGAATGGCCGGCGCCGGACTGCTCCTCGGTGGGCGCGACGATCCAGACGTCGTCGGAGAAGCTCCGGGCGATCGCCTCGAGCAGCTTCAGGCCCGGCGCGCGCACGCCGTCGT
>DASZEO010000174.1:0-1706 GCA_035940755.1 Allosphingosinicella sp.
GGCCTGATGGCCGTCCTCCAGCAGGCTGATTCCGCCTTCGCTCAGACCGCGAGTCCGGCGCTCACCGCGCGAATTCAGGGCGTGCGAAGCGAGGAAGCGCAAAGCCGGAAGCTCCGGATCGAGCGGCTGAACGTCGACGTAAGGATCCACGGCACGATCGCCGAAACGACCATTACCGCGCGCTTCGACAATCCCGGCGAGTCGATCCTGGAGGGCGATTTCACGCTGATGATGCCGGCCGGCGCGGTCGTCGCCGGCTATGCCCTCGACGTAGCCGGCCGGCTCGTCGACGGCGTGCTGGTGGAGCAGCGCCAGGCGCGAATCGCCTATGAGGCTCGGGTACGCCAGCGAATCGACCCCGGCCTCGCCGAGGTGGACCGCGGCAATCTCTTCCGCACCCGCATATTCCCGATTTCCCCCCACTCCGGCCGAACCGTCCGGCTGCGCTTCGTCAGCCCCCTCGACCGACGCGCCGGCTACGTCCTTCCGCTGCGCAAGACCGAAGAGATCGGCACCTTCGCCGTGACCATTGAAGCGACCGGAGTCGCACGGGTGCCGGACGTGCGTATCCCGGCCGCCGGTGAGGGGGATTGGAACGACGGCGGCCGGCGCTTCGCGTTCGAAGCCCGCAGCGTCCAGCTCGACGGCGACCTGCAGATCGGCTGGGCGGCTCCCGCCGCGCCGCTGCTGGTGAGCCGGCATTCCAACGGCGAGTCCTTCTTCCAGATTGCGGACGAAGGTCCCGCCCGCACCCGGGCCGACGCGCCCCGCCCGCGCAGCGTCACCATCCTGTGGGATCGCTCCCTCTCCCGCCGCGACGACAATCTCGACGAGGAAGTCGCCGTCCTGCGCCAGTATCTCGAACAGGTCCGGCCGCAGCGGATCGAGCTGCGCCTGTTCGACGCCACAACCGTTGAAAGCTCGCAGGCATCGACGATCGACGCGCTCGTGAACCGGGTCCGGACCGTCACATATCGCGGCGCGACGGGGCTCGACAGGCTTGCCGCCGAGCCGGTCCGCGCCGACGCGTGCCTGCTGTTCAGCGACGGCCTCGTCACGATCGGCCGGCGCGAGGTGTTTCACCCCGAATGCCCGCTTTTCGCCCTTTCCAGCGCGGCCGATGCCGACCGCCCCTTCCTCGCCTCCCTGGCCCGCGACTCCGGCGGCGAGACCTATGACCTCACCGTCCGCGAAGCCGGCGAGGCCCTCGCCCGCATGACGAGGGCGGTGCCGCGGGTGGCGGACGTGCGGTCCGCCGCCGGGCAGCGGATCGAATATAGCTTGCTCGAGGCCGGCGAGAATGGCTGGCGGATCGTCGGGCGCATGCCGGCCAGCGGCGAAATACGCGTGCGCCTCAGCGGCCTTGGCGGCGGCGAGACCGAACGCCTGTACAGCGCTTCGGGACCGGCTGCCGAAGCCGATGGCCCCGGCGCGCTCTGGGCGGCCGAACGGGCGGCGCTGATGGCCGCGAGCGACGAGCCGGACCGCGAAGCGCTGCTCGCTTTTTCACGCTCTTATTCGGTGGCGAGCCCCGACGTCTCCTTCCTCGTGCTGGAGACGGGCCGCGACTATGCGATGTCGCACATCGATCCCCCCGCCAACCTCCAGCCCGAGCTGCTCGACGAATATCGCCGAGTCCGGGACGAGATGAAGCAGAGCGAAACCGAGGCGCGCGGCCGGCGTCTTCAGACGGTCCTCGCGCAATG
>DASZEO010000175.1:0-6704 GCA_035940755.1 Allosphingosinicella sp.
CGCCGCCGCGGAAGATAAGGCGCCCGTTAGTGGCGTCCACGACCCGGTGCAAGAATGATGACCGTCCCTGCCGACCAGTCCGCCCTTGGCGTCGCCGCGGACCCGGGACACGTCATGGCCAGCGGCGGCGACGGGCGCATCGTCCTCGATCCCGCCACCGGCCTCAACCGCTATTTAAGCGCGCCGCGGCCGAGCGCCGTCCTCGCTTACGCCTCCTCCACCGCCAACGACATTTCGCCGCAGGCTTATGCGCAGGTCGCAAGGCTGCTCGAAGAGATGGGCCCGGATCCGTCGCCGCAAGTCTATGCGGAGCGGCTGGAGCGGCTGCGGGCCCGCATCCGTGCCGCGTACGACATCGCGCCGGACGTGCCGATCGTCTTCGCCCCCTCCGGCACGGACCTCGAATATGTCGCTTTGGCCTGCGTCGCCGGCCGGGGCAGCGGCGGCACCCACAACATCCTGCTCGGCGCCGACGAGGTCGGCACCGGCTGCATCCATTCCGCCCATGGCCGCTACTTCGCCGAGCAGACGGCGCTCGGGCTGCCGACGCGGGCGGGAGAGCCGGTGCGGGGGTTCGAGCGTGTCTCCGTCGAGCTTGTCGACGTGCCAGTGCGGGACGCGCAGGGCCGCGTCCGCCCCTCCGCCGAGATCACCGCCGCCATGTCCGAATCGATCGTCGGGGCCACGGCGGCGGGGCGGCACACGATCGTCCACGTCGTCCACGGATCGAAGACCGGCCTGATCCTGCCGGCGCTCGACGATCTTGACCGGCTGCTGGCAGCCCATGGAAGCGACGTGACGATCGTCGTCGACGCCTGCCAGGCGCGGATCACCAGCGAAGCGGTGACGTCTTATCTTCAGCGCGGCGCGATCGTCTTCATCACGGGATCGAAGTTCATGGGCGGCCCGCCCTTCAGCGGCTTTGCCCTCATCCCCCCCGCTCTGGCCGCGAGCGCCGCTCCGCTGCCGCAGGGGCTCGAAACGCTGTTTCGCCGGGCGGAATGGCCGACGGCGTGGCCGGGGCGGGAGCCGCTGCCGGACACCGCCAATGCCGGCCTGCTGATGCGCCTCGAAGCGTCGATCTTCGAGCTCGAGCGGTTCCAGACCCTCCCGCCGGGGGCGGTCACGCGAATGATCCTCGCCTTCCACGCGGCGGTGCGCTCGGAGATCATCGACGCGACCCCGGCCCGCCGCGTCGCCCCTTATCCGCCGGGCGACCGCGAGGAGGCGGAGATCCATCCGGTGGAAATGCGCACCCTCTCGACCCTCGATCTGTCGGCGTTCAACGGCGGCGCCCCGTTCGAGGACGCGCAGCGCTGGCACAAGGCGCTGATCGGCCACGGCGTGCGGCTCGGCCAGCCGGTCAAATGCGTGAAGCTGCCGGACGGCCCCTGGGGCGCGACCCTGCGCATCGGCCTCACCATGTGGCAGCTCGCCGACCGCGCCCACTTCGACGAAGCGGCCCTCGCCGCTTCATTCGCCGACGATATGGCGCGGGTGCGGGAGGCGCTGGTCGCCGTCTCGGGCTAGCCCGCCTCCGCCGCCGTTCGAGCGCCGCCGCCGCCCCAATTGATGTTCCTGGTGAGGTACATCACCGCCGCCAGCGCGACGAACAGCATCAGCGAGCCGATCAGAAGCGAATATTCCTCGAGGCTGAGCAGGATGTAGAGCACCGCGTAGAGCGAGGCGAGCAGCGCGCCGATGAAGCCCGCGCGGCGCCAGCTCTTCAGAACCGCCGCGGAATAAGCCGTATTGAGCCCGGTGATCGCCGCCGAGGCGAGCAGATAGGCCGGCGTGAAGCCGATCACTTCGGCGAAGGCGAGCAGGAGCACGAAGAACAGCACCAGCCCCGCGCCGACCAGCAGATATTCGACGCCCGAGACCCGGACCCCGCCGATCAGGTCGAACAGCAGGAAGGCGAGGAAGGTGAAGCCGATGAACAGGAAGCCGTATTTGGCGGAGCGGTTGACCTTGGAATACAGGTCGACCGGCTCGATCAGGTCGACCTGCGCGAGATGGCGCTGCCGGCCGCCGTCTGGTGCGGTTTGCATCCGGTAGGATAGCGCGTCCCTGTCCGCGCTGGAGGGAGCTGGCGCCGCGGTCATGCCTCCGCGCTCGCCGGTGGTCACCAGCGACTGGCCAAGCGCGAGGTTGCCGACCCGGTAGGCGGCCTCGAAGCCTTCGGCGCCGACCTGGCGCTGGGCGGGAAGGAAGCTGCCCTGGAACGAGGGGTGCGGCCAGGGCGAGCGCAGCCGCCAGCTCGTCTCGCCCGCCTGCGGGGCGAGCGCGAGCGAGCGGTTGCCGCGGAACGCGTAGCCATAGTCGACCTGGAGCGGCTGCGAGCCGAGCGAGGCGGCATCGATCCAGGCGAAGAAGCCTGGGCCACCGCCGCCGCCCGGCTGCAGGCGCAGCGGCTGGCCGCCGGCCGTCACGCGCGGATTGGCGCCGAGCCCGCGCGGGTCGCTGAGGCCGAAGCGCAGCTCGGCGCGCGCCAGGTCCATGTCGGCCAGGGCGACTCCGAACTGGGCGAGATCGCGCGGCATCGCGAAGCGCGCGCGGCCGCTCACCTGCGCCTCATAGACGACGGCCTCGTAGATCGAGCGGGTGAGGCGGTCGGAGCGCAGACTCGTCTCGACGTCGGACAACTCCGGCGAAAGCGTAAGCTCCCGCCACACCTCCCGCTCGCGAGTGACCTGCTGATTGCCTTCGGTCACCGTCTCGGTGGTCATCGCGCGGTAGGGGATGACGAGCAGCGGCCCCGAAATCGTCTGCGGCCCGCCCCACCCTTGGGCGATCGAGGCCTGGGCGACTTCCGATTGCTGCTGCCGGTCGTAGACGAGCAGCCACACGGTGAAGAGCGGGAAGGACAGAAGGAAGCCGATGATCAGGACGAGCCCGAGCTTGAAGCCCGGCGTACGTTCGGCGGCAGGCGCGTCCATGCCATCCACTCCCAGCTGATTTTCTCAGCTCGTCGTATATATTACACGACTCGTCGTCACTGCGTATATAGATGCGGCAGGTCGCCCGTTGCGGCGGGCATCAAGGCGTCCGCGCTCGCTGTCGCAATATCCCTCCACCCGGTTTCGCGCCCGCCTTGATTGACAGGCGCCTGTACCGGGTGCCAAGTATTGGAAATACGGTCTTAAAAGAAGCGTGGCGACACCCGCCCTTTGGGCGACAGTGCGGGACGGGCTTACAAAATAGCGCGGGCAGACTCCGGTCGATCCGCCTCGGCGGGTTTGGGGGGACAGGGGTGTGCCAGTCTACAACGGGACCGATGCAGGGGAGGTGATTGTCGGCACGTCCGGCAACGACACCTTCAACACGTCCAAAGGGCAGGACATCCTCAGCGGCGACGGCGGCATCGACACCCTCAACGCCGACTTCTCGACGGCTGCAGGCACCCAGAACAACATCGGGGCCGACGAATTCGGGCTGACGGGAACGCTACGCGAGAGGGACACGGGGTGGATCACCGAATTTCTCGGCATGGAGCACGTCAACGTCAAGGGCACGCCGCAGGACGACGGCTTCTATCTGTCGTTCGATATCCCGCTCGGCACGAAGACTATAAAGCTGGACGCCGGCGCCGGCTTCGACTGGATCACGCTGTACGTCGAATTCAGCGACACCGCCCTTGTGGGCTCAGTCTCCGGCGGCACGCTCGCGAGCGGCAACTTCACGCTGACGGGCTTCGAGCAATTCGACATGAGGCTCGGCCGCGGCAATGACGATTTGACGTTCGCGGCCGGCAACGAGACGATCCGGGCGGGCGAGGGCAATGACAGGATCTTCGGGGGCGCCGGCAACGACACGCTCGAGGGCGGACTTGGCGGCGATCGCCTCGACGGCGGCGACGGCAACGACCAACTGTTCGCCTTCGACGATTACAGCGGTGTCGACTCCGGAAGTGAAATCGACAACCTCACTGGCGGCGGCGGCAACGACCTGATCTCGATCGGCTACGGCGACAGCGGCGACGGCGGCGCCGGATCAGACCGACTGTCCTATTCGTTGCTCGGCGGCTCCGCCGGGGCGGTGCTTGACCTGTCGGCGATGTTCGCCGGTGGGACCATCACCGTCGGCGGCGGCACGCTCAAGGGGTTCGAGAGCTACGACGTCATCTACGGATCCAACTTCGCCGATACGATCATCACCGGCGATGCGCCGAATGTCGGCACGTTCCTGGCGACTGGCATCCAGGGCTTTGACGGCGATGACAAGATCACCACCGGCAGCGGTACCGACTCGGTGGGAGGCGGCGCGGGTAACGACACGATCCACGGCGGCGGCGACGACGACCGCCTTGAGGGCGGCGACGGCAACGACACGGTCTACGGCGATTCGGGCAACGACTTGGTTTGGGGCGCCGGCGGCAGCGACGAACTGCACGGCGGCGACGGCGACGACCGCATTGAAGCGGACGAATTTTACAGCGCCAATGGCGACGACAAGCTGTTCGGCGAGGCCGGCAACGACGTTCTGGTCGGCGGCTTCGGAGCCAATACCTATAATGGCGGCTCCGGTGACGATTCTTTCCTGCTGTTCCGGGCCGGCACCGTCGTCGAGGCGATCGGCGGCGGCATCGATACGCTCTATGCGGACGTCGACGCCTTCAACACCGAGCTCGATTTCGTCCTCACCCCCGGCGCCGAGGTCGAGTTCCTCGAGCCGGGCCAGAATGCCGGCTTCACCGCCGTCAACTTCACCGGCAACGAGTTCGCGCAGCAGCTGAGGGGAACCTCCGCAGCCAATCGACTCGACGGCGGCGGCGGCGCCGACACGATGATCGGCATGAACGGCAACGACACCTATTTCGTGGACAATGCCGGGGACAAGGCGATCGAGGGCGCCGGCGGCGGGGTGGACAAGGTCTTCGCGAGCGTCAGCTACACACTCGCCGCCGGCCAGCAGCTGGAGTTTCTTGCCACCACCAACGAGTCCGGGACGGCCGGAATCAACCTGACCGGTAACGAGGTTGCCAATACGGTCACAGGCAATGCGGGCGCCAACCGGCTTGACGGCGGCGGCGGGGCCGACACGCTGAAGGGGCTCGGCGGCAACGATACCTATGTGGTCGACGCCTCGCTCGACAAGGTGATCGAGACGGCAGGGCAGGGCAACGATACGGTGATGGCCACCGTGAGCTACGCTCTCGCCGCCGGCACGGAGGTGGAGACGCTACGGGCCGCCGATGCCGCCGCAACAGATGCGATCGACCTTTCCGGAAACGAGTTCGCCAACAACCTCATCGGCAACGCCGGGGCGAACGTCCTCAACGGCGGCACCGGCGCTGACACGATGAAAGGCGGGGCGGGCGACGATGCGTATGTGGTGGATATCGCCGGCGATGTGGTGGTCGAGGCGGACGGCGGCGGGACCGACGAAATCCGCACGACGCTCTCGGAATTCAGCCTCGCTTCGACAGCGAACGTCGAGAACCTGACCGGCCTCGGCGCGGCCGCCAACAAGCTCACCGGCAATGCCGGCGCCAATCGTCTCGACGGCCGCGGCGGCGCCGACACGATGATCGGCGGCGCCGGCGACGATACCTATGTGGTCGACAACGCCGCCGACGCGACCGTCGAGGCCGGCGGCGGCGGCACGGACACAGTGCTCGCCTCGGTCGCCCACACGCTCGCCGCGGAGGTCGAGAACCTGGTGCTGACCGGGGCTGCCGCGAAGGGCACCGGCAACGCGCTGGCGAACGTGATCACCGGCAATGCCGGCGCCAACGCGCTCGACGGCGGAGCGGGCGAGGATACGCTGGCCGGCGGCGAGGGCGCTGACCGACTGGTCGGCGGTGCCGGCGCGGACCGGCTGGACGGGGGCCCAGGCGCGGACGTCATTGTCTACCTCGCAGTCGGAGAGTCCACCGGGGAGGCGCTCGACACAGTCGTCGGCTTCGAGACGGGAGTGGACCGGATCGATTTGTCGGCGGCGCTGGCCGGCTCCGTTCGGCTGACCGCCGCCGACGGGGCCACCATCGCGACCATCGACACCGTCAACGGCGCGATGACGATTCGGGTGGAAGGCGCGGTTGCGGAATCGGACTTCATCCTGACCCGCGGCCTGATCTTCGGCACCCCCGAGGCGGATGAGCTCGTCGGCACCGCCGGTGCCGACGTGATCTTCGGCGCGGCGGGTGCGGACTCGATGACCGGCGGCGCGGGCAACGACCGCTACATCGTCGACGATCCCGGCGACCTGGTGACCGAGGCGCCTGGCGAGGGCACCGACACGGTTGAGAGCGCCATCTCCTACGCCTTAAGGCCCGATGTCGAGAGGCTGGTGCTGACCGGGTCCGGAGCAATCGACGGAAGCGGCAACACGCTTGACAATCTGATCACCGGCAACGGCGCCGCGAACCGACTGAGCGGCGGCGAGGGCAACGACAAGATTGGAGGCGGCTCGGGCACAGACACGCTGGACGGCGGCGCGGGAAACGACACGCTGGACGGCGGCACCGGCGCCGATGCGATGCGGGGGGGCGACGGCAACGACATTTACGTCGTCGACAACACACTGGACAAAGCGGTCGAGGCGAGCGCCGCCGGCGGCGTCGACACCGTTCTTAGCGCAGTCAGCTATACCCTTGGCGCGAACATCGAGAAGCTGGTGCTGACCGGTGCGACCGTACCCAACGCTACCGGCAACGCCCTCGCCAATGCCCTCACGGGCAATGGCGCCGCGAATGTTCTCAA
>DASZEO010000176.1:0-27392 GCA_035940755.1 Allosphingosinicella sp.
GTGCGTCTCCTCAAGGAGGGCGCAATCGTGACCTTACAGCTGGCCGGCCCGGGCGGCCGCACCGAAAGCCTCGCCGCGCCCCGGATGCGGTATCTCGATGGCAATGGCGCGCTCGCCAGGATGTTCGAGGTGGGTGAGCTCACCCAGTCCTTGTGCAGCCCCTGGACCCACGATTTCCGCGACTGCGGCTGCTATTATTGGGCGACCAACCACCCGGACATCGCGCTGCCGGCCCGGACCGGGGCGACCGGGGTCGACGAGACCGACCTCGCCACCGTCTGGCTACGGGCCGACCGGAACGCCAATCCGCCGCCGGTCGCCACCGAGGCCGGCGGCGCCCCGGAGCTTCGCCACCATGGCATCAACCGCGACTGGCAGTTGCTCAATTTCGTGTTCGAGAGCCGGGAGCAACTTGCTCCCTATGCCGAGAGCGAATTCACGGCCGCGCCTTTCGCGGACCTGTCGACGCTGCTGACGCAGATGCGCTATGCCGCCGGGGTCGAGCTGGCGCTGACCCAGGAATATCTCGTCGCGGCCTGGTCGCTTCGTCCGGCGGCCGCTGCGGCGCCGGCGCTGCGGCCGGATCTGCGTGCCGCCTTCTCCGAGGTGATGCGGATCGCGATTGGCGAGATGCGGCACCTGCGCGCCGTGAACGAGGTCCTGCGAGCGATCTCGCCGCCTGGCGGCTTTCTTCCGGCGCTTCAGGTGGCGGCCGAAATCCCGCTCGGCGCGGGGGTGTTCCGCGCGCGCGCCAGCCGGGCGCTGACGCCGGAAGTGATCGCCGAGTTCATCGACGTTGAGGCGCCGTCGACGTCGGTCGACAGCCTCTATTCCCGCATTCTCGCCACTTTGGTGGCACAAAACGCGCCGGACGAGGTCATCCAGGCGGTGCGCACGATCATGGCCGAGGGTGAGGATCATTGGCAGACCTTCAAGTTCATCCAGGAATGGCTCGGCCGCCATTCGCCGGCGGCCTATTTGCGAGCGACCGCTCCGGCCGCACCCAGCCTCCCGGCCCAGGCGCAGTTGCAGGCTCGCTACGCGGCTGTTCTCGATTTGCTCCACCAGGGCTATGCCGCCGGCCTTCCCGGCGGGGCGGCACAGGTCAATACAGCGCGCAACGCGATGCTCGATGCAGGCGGCATAGAAGGCGCGCTCGAGGCCGTTGCGGCGGCCGGCTTCCTGCCGGTATTCGCACCGCTCACGGATCCGCGCTTCGGCGACATAGCGCGCCCGCCGGATGCGCCCTGACCTTCGAGACGGCGAGCCGATTCTGATCCTCGGCTCGGGCGTTGTCGCCATGACCGCCGCGCTCGCGCTCGCCCGCTCCCGCCGGGTGGTGCTCAGCCTGACGGAGCGCTGGCGAGAAGCGCCGCCGCGCGTCGATGCGCTGCCGCTGCCGCTGCTCGCCGTGCTGGTTGAGCTGGGCGTCCACCCGGCGCGGCTCGGCGCCGATCGCGTCTACACCGATTCACTCTCTTCCTGGGAATCGCCCGACCCGGGGATCAGGAACGGCGGTCGCAAGGCACATGTGGATCGGCAGCGGCTCGAGCGGGAATTGATGCGTCGGGTGGAAGACCATGACGCCATTGTGATCACCACCGGAGCCGCGCCGGGGGCTTACCGGAAGGCCGTCGACGCAACCGGGCGCCGAGCGATCACCGCAACGTCGGTGCGGGAGCCGCCGCGGCGCTGGCTCGCCCGCACTTTCAGCCTGCACGGCAGCTTCTCGGCGGCCCAGTCCGCGCTGCGGATTGCGGCGCTGCCAGGCGGCTATGGCTATCGCCTCGGCACGAGCGAGCTGATCACGCTCGGGCTGGTCGGTCCCGTCGGCGCGATCGCGACCGCTGCTGAAATGGCCGGACAGCTGGAAGAGGCAGGCGCGGCCTGGATCCTGGCTGGCCTGCCGCCGGTGGAAGA
Source organism: Allosphingosinicella sp. (assembly GCA_035940755.1). Taxonomy (GTDB): domain Bacteria; phylum Pseudomonadota; class Alphaproteobacteria; order Sphingomonadales; family Sphingomonadaceae; genus Allosphingosinicella. The sequence goes on from DASZEO010000176.1 coordinate 1,921, forward strand.
AATGGAAAGCGGCCGCGGCGGCGTCAGCTCGGTGCAATGGACCGAGGCGGGGTCGTCTGCAGCCCGGATCGGCGACGCCGATTTCGCGTGCGACGCCCTCGCCTCGCAAGGCTTGGCCGGAGGGATGTCGGACGCGATGCAACTCGACGAGGCGCCTGCCGTCCGCGCGGTTCGCGCCGCCCATCGCCGTAGCTCTCACCTCGCTCACCTGTGCGAAGCGATCGCCCGCTGCCGCTTCAGCAGCGCACCGGCATGGCGCGACTATAGGCTGTTCCTCGAGGCCGCCGATCCCGGCGGCCGTAAAGAAGAACTAACGTGAAAGGTGGTGGAGGCAATCCACAACGCAACACAATGCTATCGACGACCAGAGTGCTCGCCGTCACGTTATTAAGTTCTCGTGCGTTTGACGCAGAGGGCGAGCACGACGGCAGCCGCAGCCGGAATCAGCACGGCCGCGGCCACAGCTGGCGCGGCGGGCGCGGCCTGGGGTCCGAGCGTAGCTCCAGCACTCGCATAGACCGCGCCGAGCGCGACGTCCGCCGCGACGGCGGCCGCTAAGACAGGCCGTGCTCCTGCGCGGCCTGCACCGAGGATTATGGCTGAGGCTTCTGCGAGCACCGGGACCGCTCGACACAGAATTAGGGCCGGGATGCCGTTCCGAGTCACCCACCGTTCGAAGGCGGCTTGCTTGTCGGGGCCAAGAAACTTCGCGCTGAGCGGTGTTCCCAAGCGGCCAACACCGAATCCGATCGTGCAGCCCATCGTCAGGCCGACGGCGTTGACGACCGTTCCCGCGCCGGCCCCCAACAGGGCTCCCATCGTGGTTGCGACAATGCTCGAGGGCACCGGCAGCAGGACATCTGCAGCCAGGAGCAGCATTCCGCTCAATGCTATGGAGCCGCTCCCGGCGCTGAGGACTTGCCGCGACCTTGCTTCGATCCAGTCGCCGAAGGCAAACCAGGGAACGAGGATGAAGACGAGCAATAGACCCGCAAGCAGGAGGGGTCTAAGAAAACTTGTGCGTTCGGTATTCGTGCTCATGGCTCCCCCCAGGGTAGAATAGAAGATGCTGAGTCCGGCTCAAGCCATGATATTAGCGGTTATTCATCCGACTCCCGAGGGCGAGCCTTCTGACCGCAGCCACACAAGCCCGATTGTGGTCACCGGGGCTCGTGATCGCGACGCACCTGTGGCTGGTGAAAGCCGCATCGACGAACGGGAAATTCAGATTTTGCAGCCGCCGACGTTGCTCGACACCCTTGACCGTCTTGCGGGAGTTCGCGCCGTTTCGGTGGGGGGGATCGGCGGCGGTAGCTTCCTTTCGGTGCGCGGCGGCGACCCCAATTTCACGCTCGTCACGATCGAGGGCTTGAAGCTCAACAACCCGACGAACAGCCGCGGCGGCGCCTTCGATTTCACTCTCATCGACCCGGCACTCGTCTCGCGCATCGACGTGGTGCGGGGAGCGGGCTCGCCGATCCACGGATCCGATTCCCTTTCGGGAGTCGTCGCCATCCAGCTCGCCGCCGCCGAGCCAGGCGCGTCCTTCGCAGGCGGCCGCGCGGCGGCGGGCAGCGAGGGCGAACTCGGTCTCAACCTGCGCGGCGGGGCCGGCTGGAGTGGGGGTTCGATCCTTGGCGCGGCTGCCTGGTACCACAGCGGCGGCCTCGACGTGGGCTCGCGCCTCGATCGCGAGCAGCAATTGGTTCGCGTCGGCCAGCGGATCGGCACTTTCGACCTGGGCGCAGTGGCGGTCCGCGCGCGCTCGGAGCGGGCCACGTTTCCCGAAGACAGCGGCGGCCCTCGCCTGGCGGTCAATCGCGAGCGCGAAGAAGGCGAACTCTCGCTCGACGCCGGCATCGTCACGCTGCGCCGCGACCCGGCCGCCCGGGTGCGGCCGAACCTCTCATTCTCCTGGTCCGAGCAGCGCGATCATGCCGACACACCCGCGATCGCGCCGGGCGCTTTGGACGGGGTGCCCGCGAGCGAAAGCCGGATCCGGTTCAGGCGTCTCGAGGGGATGGCCGATATCGGTTTTGCGCGAGGCCGCCACACGGCGATCATTGGCGGCGCGTTTCTGCGTGAGGATGGGCGCAGCCGCGGCTCGCTCGATCTCGGTTTCCCGCTGCCGACCTCGTTCGAGCTTACCCGATTGACCGCCGCCGCCTTCGCCGAAGCGACGCTGCGCCCTTCGAATGCGGCTTCGCTCAATCTAGCGGTTCGAATGGACGCAGTGACCGACGGACCGCGCACCTGGACGGGCCGCGCGGCGGGACGGGTGCAGATCGCCGGCGGCGCTGCCGCGTTCGCCTCGGTTGGGAACGGCTACAAGCTTCCCAGCTTCTTCGCGCTTGCCCACCCGCTGGTTGGCAATCCCGATCTCGGAACGGAGCGCAGCGTCAATCTCGAAGCCGGCCTCGAATGGAACGGCGGGGACCGTGCCGGGGCGCGTTTCTCCCTCTTCCGCAACCGGTTTCGCGACCTCGTCGATTTCGACGCCGTCTCGTTCCGCTTCGTCAACCGCGCGCGCGTGGTAACGTCGGGCGCGGAAGTGGAACTGCGCTGGCAGCCCGCGCAGCGGCTCGACCTGTTTGCCGCTCTGACCTTCCTCGATGTGGATAGCACGACACCGCTGCGCGGCCGCCCGCGCTCGGACGCATCAGCGCGGATCGCCTGGACTCCGCGCCCGCGCCTCGAACTCGGTGGGGCGATGAGACTCAATTCGTCATTTTTCGACGCATCGATCCCGACCGGTCTGATCCGCGTGAAGGGACGTATCGAGGCCGATCTGACGTTAGGCTACCGCCTCACCGAGGCTTTGCGATTCGACCTGGCTTTCCGGAACGTCACGGACAGCCGCCACGAGGATGCGGTCGGCTTTCGGGCCGCGCCGCAGCGGGCGACGGCCAGCCTTTCCTTCGCCTACTGACCGCGCCAGCGGCCGATATGGCCCCAGGTCGGGTGGCGCGGCGCCGTCTCGCCCTGGAGCAGGCCGTCGGTCTGCGGATCGAATAGATGACAGCGCGGCAACGTCGCCGGATCGAGGCCGCTCACTTGGTCCCAGGTTCGCGCCGGATCGGGACGGACCGCCGCCCAGTCGGTATAGTTCTGACTGACGATTGGCGCGTTCGCCGGCGCCACCGGATAGCCCGAGAAATAGAAGGACGACGGCTGGAGCGGCGCGCCCGGCGACGCGGAGGCGGGGGCGAACGCATAGCCGAACAGGATGGCCGGCACGTTCGTTCGATCCGGGCTCGCGCCGGTCTGGATCGGACGGCCATCGCTTACATTGACCCAGAAGGAATAGGCCTGCGCGCGGTCCCCCAGGCGGGCGCTGTCGTCGGCGCTGAAGGGGAGGTGAGAAACGAAGTCCCGCCGGGGCGGGTGGTTCCACCCGGAGAACAGACAGACGCGCGGCATGCCGGCGGGCCGGTCCTGATCGTATGTCACGAAATAGGCTGTGTTCCCGAGCGAGATGAAGGAGCAGGTGAAATCGTTTCGGATCGGGAAGATTGGCAGGCAGCGACGCTCGTAATGCTCCATCATCGCACCCTCGCCGGAGGCGCCGCGCCAGGTGGAATCGTAATAGGTCGCGCCTTGGGAGATCTCGTAGTCGCGCCCGGCGACGAGCGACGCCGGCGGCCGTCCGTTATAGGGCGGCGGGTTGTTCTCATAGTTGTTGAAGATCCGGTACATGGTCCAGCGCGACGTCCAGAATTCCGGATAGAGCGGATCCGCCGGCTGGCCGGCGGTGCGTGGGTAGCGGCAATCGCGGTTGGCGCAGGGGCTGACGCCCGGCGGATTGTGCACGCCGTAAGTCTGATAGACGGCATTCTCAGTCGTGCCGTAGGTCTGGTGGACCTCGCCGGCCTGCTGGTCCGCCTGTTCGTCCGCGGAGACGCAGCCTCCCGCGAGGAGGCCCAAGGCGATCGCCGACGCCCCCGCGCTGGCGCGGGAGAGGATACTCGACGGCGCTCCAGGTCCGCACTTCATCCGCTGTGCCATCTCATTCCTTTTTTCGCCTGAACCTGCCGCGCGCCCAGCGTCGCGGCGCTGCCGCGGTGCCGGGACCATCGCATCATCCTCCGTCGCTGGGGACCTGGCCGCCATTGGGCGAACGCATGGCCCGGCTGAGTGACAGGATCGTCTCGCGCCCGTCATCCCCAGCGGCCTGCGCGGCTTGCGGAGCGAACCGGATCGCGCTGTCTGCCGCGGGCGCGTCGAGGAAGGCGTAAAGCAATGTCCGCTGCCCCCGCGTCATGTCGCGAGTGACCGGCATGTAGCGGAAGGATTCGAAATTCGCGGGATCGGTGAGCCGTTTCAGGACCGCGCCATAGGTCCGCACCTGGTCCGGGTCGTAGAGGTCCAGCCAATTGTCCATGCACGGGGCAAGGGCGTTCCAGTTCGCCAGCACGTAGCAATAGACATTGTCCCAAGTCGGAGGGAGCTTGCCGACCCAGTCGTCGGTCGGAAGGCACCGAAAGTTCACATAAGTGTGATGCTGCGCGAAGGTGCCAGGATCTGTCGGAATGAATTGCTCCCCCGGCAGGAGTGGGACGTAGAGGGATACGCCCGGCGTCGCCGTGGGCGGAGTGAACACCACGAGGCCGGTGCCCATAGCCGTCGCCGGGATCGTGCCGAGCTGATTGAAGTTGTTGTCGAGCTGAGCGATGCTCACCGACTTGACGAGGCCGCCTCGCGGCTCGCCGCTCACGTACACCTGGTAGGTGCCAAGCGCCGTTTCCCCCTGGTCGCCGTAGATGTTCGGCACGATCGGGATGAGCCGGATCGCGTCCTCCTGGAGGAGCGTTCCCCTGCTGCTTCGAATTTCGAGCGTGGCCGATGACGCGACAACCGAGGGATCGATCGTCTTGCTCACGATCCCCGACCCGGTTTCATACGCTTCCCGATCATAGTCCTGCTCGGAAAGCGTTGCGATCTTCTGGTCGGGCCTGCCCGGGGCGATCGCGTAGACGTCGAGCTCACCGAGTGACTGCTTGGCGAGATCGAGGCCGGTCTCAGGGATGCTGTTGCCGAGATCGAGCGTGAGGCGATCGCCGTCGATCCTCGAGAACGCGGTCGCGATCACCTGATCGCCGGCCGGGACCAGCACGCGCTCTCCCGGTTCGTGCATCGGCTCGCTCTCACGCCAGAGGCCAATCGATCCGACGAACTTGCTGCGGGCGGGATTCGGCTGGAAGACGCCGTTGCCGTACGGGTCCTCGAGCGTCAGCTTGTTCATCAGCGCTGTCTGGTGGGGACCGATCTGCTCCTTGGACGTCATCGGCGTATCGTAATAGATGGTCCGGTAGGTGTACCAGCGGACGGTAAGTCCAAGGACTTCCTCGGCGCCCATCGCTTCGACGAGCGCCGCCAGACCCGCCGAGCCCAGCACGTCGATCTCAAGATCCTCCTTGAGGAAAGAGGTCTGCCACAGGACGGAGGCGATTCCGGCAATGATGCCGACGCTGTTGCGCTGGAAATTGACGTAGCGCGCCGTCGCACGGGTACGGCGACGCGCGAGGATTCGGCTTCCGCCGGGAATGCCGAACGACATCGTGTCGAAGAAGAGCTGCGAAGAGGTTGCGCCATAGGGCTCGACGTCCACCAGCATGCCGGTGAACTGCGCGGGGACGCCGACGAAGCCGTCGTCCCTCTGCGGACCTTGGCCGAGATCTACGCCTGACACTTCGGAATTGACGATCAGCGATTCGCGGCAGGTTTCGTCCGGGTAGGCGAGATCGTAGAAGCTCGAGCGATGGGTGCCGTGGACGTCCCAGAAGCCGCCGGCGATCGCTTTCTGACGGAAGCCGAGCACGCGGTCGCGATAAGTCCCGGCCGTTGGCTGCATGACGGCGCCGCCGGGGAGCTCGCTCTCGCACTGCGCCTCGTCGTAGAAGCTATCGAGGTTGTTGGTGACGATCGGGTCCCACGACATGTTGCCGCGAAACAGGATGCGCGGCGTTTCGAGGATGCTCATTGCGGTGCTCCCGAATGCTTAGGACAGGTAGAGGAAAGCAGGACCCGCAACCCCGCCGTTCAGGAGAGGCGTCCGCAGTGCGACCATCGCCGCCTTTCTGAGGTCGAACATGGCTCGGACTGCGGCCCCGAGCCGGTCCTTTTCTCCTGAGAAGGTTCGCTGCAACTCGTCGATAAGCTGCGCATAAGCGAGATTGCAGGCGGCTTGTGCGGCCTGGGCTGCGGGCGGTTCGTGGGAGAAATCGTACAGCGAGGGGTTGTCGATCGCGGGAAAGGACGCATCGAAATCGACGTCGATCGGCGCGCCCCAATGATAGGAGCCGTCAGGGCCCTTGGTCAGCTGCCGCTTCATCGAGAGCGACCAGAACCGATAATAATGGGCGAGCTCGTCTTCGAAATCTAGGATCACCTCCGGCGTGCCCTCTCCTTCGGACTTGATCTGCGAGATGGCGCGGGACGCATCGGGATAGCCGTTCACCGCATAGATCTGGCCGGGAAAGAACTGGCTGTCGTCGATCTGATTGCGGTTCGCGTGCCACGCGTCGGGCGGGAGCGTGGCCAGAAACGCATCGAGCTTGTCGTAGAATTCCCCGATCGTCTCGGTCTGTGGATCGGCGTCGCCTCCGAGCATCGCAGTACCGGCCATGACGGGAACGGGCTTCACGGGCTGCTCGATCAGCATTCCCTGCTGCATCGCCGCCTCCGAGAAGCGAAGAAGGGAGACCCTGAGCGGCGGCTGTCCTGGGGTCCCGATGTCGCCCGGCATGGTACTCGGATAGCGCAGAGGTTGTAGCTGCGGAGTGCCGCCAAGTGCATTAAGAACATTACAGGCGAGGCACATATGCGTCATCTCTTCGCCGACAATCGCGCTTAGGTCGGCGGTGGCTTGCGCATTGGTGTCCGGGAGGATTGAGAATTTTGTGTAGAGGTAGACGGGCAGCGTCGCGAGCTCAAGGTTGATCGCCGTCTGCAACTGATCCCGAGCATCATCAAGCGTTGCGATCGGCTGTGCCTGAAGTCGGATCATGGCGACTCATCCTCGATCTATTTAGAGCGTACGATACAACTCCTTGCAACACGTTGGAAGGGCCGCACAGTTTTTGTTCTGTGTGTAATAGCTGCGGCAACGACCGCAGACACGGCAAATCAGAAACGTGGCCGCAAATTATATGGGCTCGTAACAGATGCGACGCACGGCAAGCATGGACAGGGGAGTGTGGTTCGCCTTCTCATTTCTTCATGCGCCGCCTAAGAAGATTTGGCTATCCACCCCTGTACCACCCCCTGGGCTTGAGAATTGATCCATTATGGACCTGACCCATCGGAGATCCGATACCATTGCCAGTACGGACATTCCGCCCTCCGGACCTCGAAACGCCAGCGATTTTTCTCTTCTTTCTGAATTAAGTCGGCGTCGCTTTCAACGCTTGCCCACTTAAGTTATGTAATAATTGGTTTCGAGTCGGCGAATGCACCTTGGTGCATTGCCGATGTTACAGGGGTTCAAAGCGGATTGCCCTGACGACGGCGGCCCGGGATCCGTAGCAGGCTTGAGGGCGAATTCCTTGGCTCCCGATGTGTCGCGACTACTGGTTCTTTTCGCGTCACTGAGAATGAGGCGAGTGTCTCGACTGGCCGGGAGCCCGATCTGGACGCGCGCCGGCACGCCGCCCGTGCGGGTGAGACGTCACGGAGACTAGAAAGAGGAATCGCTCATGACGACGAACCGGCCGACCATCCTCAATCGGATCCTCGAGACCTTCGTGCAGACGCCCAACTTCAGCTGCGTGGGCTGTCATAATGGCGAGACCACCGCGACTCCGCCGCAGGGCGCGGCTGATTCTTTCGCGGCCGCGGTCGGCTTCCTGGTAATGCACGCGCGACCCGCCACCTAGGGGGGACCGGGTCCGACACTATGGGCGCCGTTGGGGAGAGAGGCGGGATGAGCGAGTCGGTCGCCGAGGTCGCCGCAGGGCAACGGATGGTGGCGGTCGTCGGCCGGCTCGGAGTGCATCCGCCGGTCCGTCTGTCTCTGCCCGCACGGCGATTGATCGCCTACCTCGCTCTTCGCGGCCGGCAGCCCGTCGCACGGGGCGTGGTCTCGGCCGATCTATGGCCCGACTGCGTCGACGAGAGCGGCCGAGCCAACCTGCGGCGCGCGCTTTGGCACCTTCCGCCGCGCTGGGTCGCCGTCATGGGCGACGATCTGCTTCTCGACGCGGAAACCGACCTTGCGCGGGCCGAGCAGGCGGCCGGCCGCGCTCTTGCCGGAGAGCCTCTCAGCTTCGAGGAAATCTCGCTCCTCTCCCAGGATCTGCTTCCGGGATGGCATGAAGAATGGGCGCTGGCCGCGCACGAACGGTTCAGGCTGCTGCGCGTTCAGGCGCTCGAGGCGGCGTGCCGGTCGATGGCGGCCTTCGGACGTCATGCTCTTGCCACCCAGGCGGGCGCCGCCGCGGTCGCTGCCGAGCCGCTGCGCGAGTCTGCCGCGGAGGCCCTGATCGACGCGCATCTTGCGCAGCGCAACCGCTACGAGGCGGTGCAATGCTACAGGAGCCTCGCCCGCCGGCTCGACCGCGAGCTCGGAGTCTCTCCGGACCAAAGCCTGACCGAGCGGCTGGTCGACGTCGGAGCCGCAAGCGCTCTCATCCACTGAACTGGTGCTCGCCGCCGTGGAACCTTCCGAAAGGCGGAGAGTGCGGACGCACAAAGGACGCAGCAGCGACGCGGGCGAGGCGCGCGAGTCACGTGCCTACGTCGTCCAGAGGCCGTCTGAATGACCGCCCGGGCGACGCCACGGAGCCGCAAGAGCGTACGTTCGTGGACGGGAAAAATGGTCGACTCGCCGTCACATGCTGGTGAGGAGTCGTGCCATGGCGGTTTTCCAGGACGGGCAGGAGGCGGTCTACGAAGCGCGAGCGGATGATGAGAGCCCTTTTTCCGAAACCGCATTCGAAAGCGGCAACGGTTCGGGCAGGAGCCTCGCCTTCTCGCCCTGGTCGGAAACGGTCAGTCCCTTCGCCGAGACCCTGGGCGAGGACGAGGAGGAGGAGCATGAAAACGACCGGCTTCTCGCGGAGACCTTCGAGCAGCTGAGGGACGAGGGCTTCGACGAGGCCATCGCCCTTCTCGCCGAGGAGACGGAGCTGGCCGTCGCCGAGCGGTTCAGCGACGAATCGGCCTTTTCCGCCGTCGATCGAGAGCGCTTTGCCGAAGCTCACCTCTCGTCGGTCCGCTACGAGGCGCAGCAATATCTGGAAGCCTTGGAAGCCGGTCTTACCGGCATGGACATCCAGTCACTTTCGTCCGAGCAGCTCGACGCGGTCCTCGATCGCTTCGACCCGGAGGCAGGCGAGCTGACGCCCGCAGGCGAGGAGTTCATCGGCAAGCTCGTCAACAAGGCGAAGAGCGCCGTCAAAGCGGTCGCGAGCGTCGCCAAGAAGGTGGGCCAAGGTGTGATGAAGGTCGCCGGCGGCCTGCTCGGCCCCGTCCTTCAGAAGCTGAAGGGACTGATCAATCCGATCCTGCAACGCGTCCTCACCTTCGCGATCGGGCGACTGCCGGCTCCGCTTCAGCCGATCGCCCGCAAGCTCGCATCGCGGATCAAGCTCGAGGCCGAGGAGGAGCAGGAAGGCTCGCTGGGCGAGGAGCGTCTGTCGTCGGCAGGGGCCGCCGACTTCGAGGCGATGGGCGAGGCCCTCGACGCCTCCCTGGCAGAGGCGATCGTCGTCGGCGGCGGCGGCGGCGGCGAGGTCGAGAGCGAGTATTTCGAGGACCGCGAAGGCGACACCGGAGGCCGCGAGCTGGAGATGCTCGCCGAGGCGCGCGGGGTCCTGATCGATCGGCTTGCGACCGCCGGAGAGGAAGAGAATCTCGGCCCAGCGATCGAACAGTTCGTGCCGGCCCTGCTCGGCGCGCTCCGGATCGGCATCAATCTCGTCGGCCGTCCCAAGGTCGTCGGCTTTCTCGCCAAATATCTGGCTCAGCTGATCGGCAAATGGGTGGGCCCGGACCTCTCCGGGCCGCTGTCGAACGCGATCGTGGACACGGGGCTTAAGATGATCACGCTCGAAGCGGAAGGCGCGAGCCAGGCGCAGGCCGAGCAGGCGGGCTCGGTCGCGATCGCCAGCGTCATCGAAGATACGGTCCGCGGGCTGGCCGAGAACGAGGAGTTCGTGCTCGAAAACGAGGGCCTGATGGAAATCGCCGCGTCCGAGGCGTTCAGCCAGGCCGTCTCGACCTACTTCCCGCCGCGCTTCGTCAAGCCGGCGCTCCAGCAGGCACCCTCGCTCGGCGGAACCTTCGTGACTCACCGCCCGCGTAGCGTTCGCCCGTACCGCAAGTACAGCCGAACGCCGGAGATCGAGGTGACGCCGCAGGTCGCCGACGCCCTTCCGAGCTTCGGCGGCACCACTCTGGGCGCGTCGCTCCGGGCCAGCGGGGTGCCGATGCCCCTTCGGGCACGAATGCACATCTTCCAGGCGGCGCCGGGAACGACCGTGCGGCGAACCATGCACTCCGACCGCGGCGCGTCGAAAGGCGGTCGGGCGGTTCCCGCGGCGGTCCACCCACTGACCCGCCAGGCGGCCGGCATTCTGCTTCGCGAACCCGCGCTCGGAACGCACATGCCCCGCCGCTATCTGAGCACTCCGCGCCGCATCGCCGTCGGCCAGCGTTTCTACGTGCTGGAGCCGATCGGCGCCGCGCCGGGCCTCATGCCGCCGGCCTCGAGCGCCGGCCGGGCGGCGGGCGGGCGCCATGCTCCGAGCGCGGCGCGCACCCGGATCGACCTTCGCCGGGGACGGGCGAGCGTGGCTATCTTCATCTCGGAGGCCGAGGCCCAGGCGGTCGTGCAAGCGATGCGCGGGGGGCGTGGGCCGGCCTCGCTGCTGCGCGCGCTCATCGCAGCCTATCGTGGAGCCTCGCCCGGCGCCGGCGCCGGCGCGCGCGGAGTCGTCGGCACCTTGGGCGAGGAGTCCGAGGCGTTTGAGGATTTTTCGGCCGGCAGCCCGAGCAGAGCCGCCGGACTGGTGCGAGCGCTTCGCAAGCGAATCAGGGCCTGGGTGCTCGCGGCGCTTGCGGACTGGGCGCGAAGCAGCGGCGAAGCGTTCGTCCGCGCGGCCGCGCACCCGGACAGCGGCGTGACGGTCCGAGTCCAGCTCACCGCGATGCCGGGGCTCGACCTCATCCGCCAGGCGCTCGCGAGCGGCGGCGGCGGCCGCTTCGCCGCCGCTCTTCGAGCGCTTCGCGGGTCGCCGACAATCACCGTGTCGGTGGTTCCGGGCAGGAGTGGGGGGTGACTCAGCCTTCGGACATGACTTCCGCGCTCGTTGCGGCCGACCTGCAGCGGCAGGTCGCGCATTGGCTGGCGGCCGCGCGCACCTTTCGGGACGCCGAGGAGTTCGCCTCGCTCGAATCCTGGCGTTCCGTCGAACGCGAGACTGGCGCGCCGCTGCGCCGGGAGATCCACGCCACCGTCCAGGATCTGCTCGCCTTCGGCGATTCGACCGCCCAGCTCGTCAAGGCGGCGCGAAGCGATCCCTCGGCTCTGGGCCAGGCGGCCGCAGCCGTGCAACGCTTCCGGCGCCGCTACGTCCAGGTCGACACGATGCTCGACTTTCTCGGCGACGCGGTGAACTCGCGGACCAGCCCGGTCCTTCGCTCGGCGCTGGCGACTCTCGACAGCCTTGCCGTCGCAAGCATGGCGCCGGCGCTGGAGCGGGCGGGAAAACCGGTGCCGCGGGTCCTCGTCTACCAAGACAAGGGCACCGGCGCTTCGATCCTGCGGGCCGGGGTGCGCCTGTGGGCGCCCGGGGCGGTGATGCCGGTCGCCGCGATCAAGATCGTCCGCCACAATCTCTATCGTCCCACATCGCTGTTTCATGAAACTGGGCATCAGGTGGCCTTTCTCACCGGCTGGGTGCCTTCGATGCGGACCGCGATCGGCCGGGCGCTCGCCGAAGATCCGGAGCTCGCGGCGATGTGGCGTCCCTGGGCATCGGAGATCGCCGCCGACGTCTTCGCCTTCCTTCATACCGGCTACGCTTCGGTCGCCGCGCTCTACGACGTCGTCGGGGACGCCGAGACGATCCTGCATTGGCCGGTCGGCGATCCCCATCCGATCGGCTGGCTTCGCACCGCGCTCGGCTGCGCGTTTGCGCAGCTCTGTTACGGCCGTCAAGGGCCGTGGGCGGCGCTCGAGCGGGCGATGGACGCGCGGTTCCCGGCGAGCGCGGCCGACGCCACGCTTCGCCCGCTCCTCGCCCGATCGCGCGACGCGATGCCGCGGATCGCCGGCGCGTGCCTCTCCGCCCCGGTGCCGGCGCTCGGCGGCCGGCCGATGACGGACGTCCTCGACCCTGGCAGGGTCTCCCCGTCCGCTCTAGCCGAGCTCGAGCGGACAGCCGGACCCTCGCTCTGGACGTCGCCGCACTGGCGCCAGGCGGAGGGGATCAGGATCGTCGCGCTGGCCGGGCTTCGGGAGGCGGAACGGCCGGAAACGGCCTCGGTCTGGATCGATCGCGCCCGAACCTGGCTGACGGCGCAAGCCGCGGCCGCCTGATGCAAGGGAAAGGAAGCATGATGGCCAACACAACGTCCGCGAGCCGCAGCAGGACAGCTGCCGCGTCGAGGAGCAACATCGCCTCGCTCGAGCGAACCGTCGAGGCCCTGCAGCGCACGGTCCTGCTGATCGCCGAAGCCAATGCGGTGCCGAACCTCCTCGCCAACGGCTTCGAGGAGATCTCGATGAAGCTCGAGCCGTTGCGCAACCTGTCGCCGGCCGTCGCGCCGATGAGGCCGCCCGCGGCCCGCATACTCCTCCAGCTTCGGCGCGATCTCGATCGGCCCGACTGGAGTCTCGACGGCGACAGGGAGCTTCGCGAACAGCTGCTCCACGAGCAGTACTGAGGAGGACACGCAATGATCCAGCAACTCGTCCGCCGCCTGATGATGGCGCCGCCAGGCATGTCGCGCAACGACGCCGCCCACGCCGTCCTCACGGCCGACCCGCTCGACCTGTTCCTGCACGTCGAGCAGGTATGGAGCGCGTTCAACCCACCGCCGGGCGCAGCTCCTCCTCTTGCCGCGCCCGCCCGCACAGCGCTCGCCGGCGGAGGGCGGTTCGGCGGAGCGGGAGTCGTGCCTCCGGCCGGCGCGCGCGCATGGGACCACCTCGCCTACAGCTACGTGCTGGAGAATACGCGCGTCGTTCAGATCCTGCGCCGCGTCGTTCAGGAATTCCGCTCCGGTGAGCGGATCGGCTTGGCGCATGTCGACACGCAGAGATGGCTCGACGCGACCGAGGCGCTGCTGTTCGGAAGCGCCAACCCGTTCGCTCGCTGGCTGTCGAGCAGCAGCATCCGGCCCGATTCCGAAGCCCAGCGCCGCAACGCCTATTTCCGGGAGATGGGAGTCGAGCTCGCCTTTGGGACCGAGGACAATCAGCCGCCGTCCTATGTCAAGGCCGAGGCCCACAACGGATCGTTCGTGCCACTCTTCGAGGAGCTTCTGTTCGAGCTTTGGCAGGCGATAATGAACGTGCGCAACCTGGTCGGCGCGAACTCGCAGGACAACGACCGCATCTACCGGCTGGCAGAGGCGCTCCAGTACGAGCTTCGCGCACGGCGGCTGTTCGAGGCGCTGGACCGGGAAGAGCTTGCAGCCGCGACCGTGCTCGGCTGGGCGGAGCTTACCTTTAGCTACAACAGCCCCGTCATCTCCGACACCGGATCGGAAGGAACGAACGAGGCGACGCGCCTGATCAACCTCGGCAGCAAGGTCAACATGGCGCCGCACAGCAAATCCTCTTCAATGTTCTCGATGGCCGCCGAAATCTCGCTGTTCCTGAGAGCGATCGAGGCGGGCGTGGTGTCGGGTCCCGAGTTCGCCTGGGTATTGTACCTCGAGGCGCCGCCGCCCGGAGCGCCCGCCGGCGCGCCGGCGCCGATCGGAGCGGAGAGCCGACGGGTCATCACCGAGTGGGCGGCCGCGACCGGCCGCGACCTGAAAAACCGGGCCAAGCCGGTCGAGACCAGCCGGCGGCAGCTCGTGCGCGTCCAATAAGAACGGGGCGCAGCGGAAAGGAAAGAGATGGCAGACTTCGCGAGGACCCCGGAGGGTCCGCTCGATGCGCTCGGCCTGGAGGTGCCGTTTTCGTCAGAGCTCGAATCCGGCGAAGAGGAGCAGTTCACGAGCGGTTTTGCAGCTCTCGACGAGACGCCTTTCGCCGGCGAGGGCGAATTCACGCTCGGCGAGCAGGAGGAGCTTGAGCCGTTCGCCACGTCGGATTCGACGCGAATCGCCGCGGAAAGCTCGGGCGAGATGGGCGAAGTCCTAACGCTTCGGCGCGGAAGCAGCGGCACCGCCGTCGCGAAGCTTCAGCTCTCGCTCGGCCGGCTCGGCTTCCGGATCTCAGCGGACGGCAAATTCGGCCCCAACACCGAGCGGGCCGTTCTTGAGATCCAGCGGCGCGCCGGCGTCGCGGCGGACGGCGTAGTCGATGCCCGCACGTTCTCGGCGATCGACGCAGCCGTGGCGAGCCGCGGTGCGCCAGCCGGCCGACAGGCGGCTTCCGCCTCGCCGAATATCTCCTCCGGCACGGGGCGCCTGATCGTTGACCGGCATCCCCTTCTCGCCAGTCATCGCGGTACCCATCCCGATCTCATCCTCAAATGGTCGGGGCTCGACTCGACCGCGGGCGAGGTCGACATCGTCGTCCATTTCCACGGCTATTCGGGGCATCTCGGGGCGATGCGCCTCGACCGGCACAAGGAGGCGATCAGCGGCCTCGATTTCGCCGACCCGGCCGGCTCGAGCACGCCGAGACGCGAGCGCCCCACGATCGCGATCCTTCCGCGCGGCAATTTCGCCGGCCAGCCGCGCGCCGGGCGGCAGGACCGCTACGACTTTCCGGCACTGGTCGGCCCGGGGGCGCTTCGAGCGCTGATCGACGACAGCCTCGGCCGGGTTGGGACCGCGACCGGGAGGCAGCTTTCCCCCGGCCGCCTCATCCTCACCGCCCATTCGGGGGGCGGCGCCCCGGTGATGGCAATCCTGGGCCACATGGATCCCGACGAGGTCCAGATCCTCGACGGCATGTACCAGCCCGGAACCAATCTTATCCGCTGGGCGCAGCGGCGGGTGGCCGCGGAAATCGCGAGCCCGGCCGCGATTCCTCCTGCCGCGAGGATCGTCTTCAACCCCGCTTCGGGGACCCGCAAGCACAGCGAACAGGCGGCGCGAGACTTGTGCCGGATTCTCGCCGACGCCGGCGCCGTCCGGCTGCAGTCGCGATTTCGGGTCGATCGCACCGCCGTTGCGCACAACGACATTCCGCGCCGCTTCGGCTGGCTTCTCCTGGCGGACGCCGGAGCCGACCTGCCGGGCGCGAAGACTCTGGCCTGCCCCGCTGCGGCGACCGGCGAGGCCGAATGGGAGAATGAAGCGATGGGACCGGCGAGCCTGCGCGAGGAATCGCAGATGGAGTCGGCGCTGACCGGCGAAGAGCGGCACGAAGAAGGCTTCGAGCCGCAGGCCGAATGGCAGTCCCAAGAGGATCTCGCCTGGCTGGATTACGAGGGGGCGGCGGTCTTGGCGGAGGAGATGGACATGCCCGCCGCCGAGCGCGAATCGCCGGCCGGCGAGGAGCCGGAGGCGCTGTGGCCGGAGGCGCATCTGTCCGGAGACGAGGCATTCGACGAATCGGCCTACGAACAGGCTTCGCTGTCCGAGGCTTTCGACGCCGGGAACGCCGAGGGTGCCGGGAGCGCGCAGTTCGAGGAGGAAGAGACCGAGGAGGAGGCCGAAGAGTCCGAATCCGCGCGCGCGGGCCGCTTCGACGAGCTCGAGGATGAGCGCGACGCCGAGTGGGAAGCGAGCGAAGCCACGCTCGAGATGGAGGAAGAGACAGGCCTCGCTGGGAGCGGCTTCACTCCGGCCGAGCAGAAGGCCGTCGAGATCACGAGCACATTCGAGACCGGGAAACGCGGCGGCTTCTTCGGCCTGACCGGAAATTTCGACGGCCAGGGTCTTTCCTTCGGGCTGGTCAACTGGACGATCGGCACCGGCAGCCTTCAGCCGCTGCTGAGGGTTTTCGCTTCGAGCCACAAAGACCGCTGGAACGCGATCTTCGGTGCGGACGCGGCTCGCTTCCTCGCGATTCTATCGATCAAAGCCAAGGACGCGGTCAAGCAGCAGCACCGCTTCGCGGTCGAAGAGATGAATCGTACCTGGGTCGAAAAGGGAAAGCGCAAATGGGCGGTCCGCGAGCCTTGGGCAGGTTATTTCCTCCGGCTTTCCGAAGATACGGAATTCCGAAAGATCCAGATTCGCTACGTTCGCGATCTGCTCTCGCGAGGCGAATATTTCTGCCGCTACTTCAAGCTCACCAGCGAAGCCGCGTTCGCGTTCATGTTCGATGCGGTGTCGAGCCACGGCAAGTGGTGGCTGACCAAGAAGTTCGCCGGCCAGGAAAAGCGCCGCCTCCTCCTGGAGGCGAGGCTTGCCGCCCTGGCCTCGACCTACGGGGCGGGGAAGGTCCCGGAAGGCGACGTCCTGCTCGAGATCGCCGACGTCCTCGCAGCGACCTCGGCACCGCGCTGGGCGCATAACGTCCGCCAGCGCAAGCGCTGGTTCGTGACGGGCGAGCACCCGCGGGCGAAGGAGCTGCACGGCCTGACTCCGAGGCTCGATCTGCCCTACTCCTCGGCGGCGGGCACGGGCGGGACGCCCAATCCTGTCCCCGGTTCGGGCGCGCCGCCACCCGCGCCGGCGCCCATCGCGCCGGGCGCCGCTCCGCCCCCACCTCCGGTGCCCGCCACGTCCGCCAACGAGCTGGGCGCCGCGATCGCCCGCGTCGCCGAGGAAGAATATCGCCGCTGGCACCCGAAGTCGGGGCCGATCCGCGAGACGGACGCGGTCGCGGTGCCGATCCTGCAGCGTTACTATCGCGAAGCTCTGGGGCGGAACGTGACTCCGGCGCAGCTCCAGGACCCGGCGTGGCAGAAGGCACATCCGTGGAGCGCCGTCTTCGTGTCGTGGGTGATGCGCACCGCCGGTGCGGGCGACCGCTTCGCCTATTCGGCCGCTCACCAGACCTATATTGCGCGCGCCCGGCAGAACCGGCTCCTCCAGCGCACCGACACGCCGTTCTGGGCCTATCGCGCGACCGAGGTTGCGCCGCAGGTCGGGGATGTCATCTGCAAGATCCGCGAGAACAGCGGGGCGACCTACGACAATATCGGCGACGGGCAGTCGCGCTCGACCCACGGCGACATCGTGACCGAGGTCCACCCCGGCTGGCTTCGGGTGATCGGCGGCAACGTCAATCAGAACGTCGACACCCGCCCCCAGCCGATCCGCACCCTTCCGGACGGCCGGTTGGCCCTCGACGGCAAGCAATCCGTCTATTTCGCGGTCGTGCGCTGCCGCGGCGCCGCCCCCGGTCTGGCCCCCGCGCCCGGGCCGAAGCCGGCGGCTCAGCCCCCGGGTCCCGCGCAGGCAGGGTCGCCGGCCGCGCCGGGGACTCCCGCACCGGTCCCGGGCAAGGCGCTTTCAGCCAAGGACTTCGTCGCCGCCTATGGGCCGGCTGCAAAGTCCTCCGCCGCATCGAGCGGAGTCCCTGCGCTCGTGACGCTCGGGCAGGCCGCGCTCGAGTCGGGCTGGGGCAAGAGCGCTCCGCGGTTCAACTTCTTCGGGATCAAGGCCAAGGCGAGCGATCCGGAAGCCAGCCGGCAGCTTCTGCGGACGCGCGAGGTGCTCGCCCACGCGAACCGCAAGTTTCCCGAAATCATCTCGATCACCAAACGGCCCGACGGGAAATACGATTACGTCGTCCGCGACTGGTTTCGCGCCTATCCCGATGCCACCGCCGGCTTCCTCGCCCACGGCGAGTTCCTCGCCCGCAACAAGCGCTATGCGAAAGCGTTCGCCGTCGCTGACGATCCATATGCGTTCGCGACTGAGGTCGCGAAAGCGGGTTACGCTACCGCGCCCAATTATGCGCAGGCGCTGACTGCCGTGATGCGCAAGATCGAAGCGGCCGGCGGCCGCTGAACTCGCCGGCGACCCCGGGCGATGCCGTCGCCCGCGCTTTGCGTTGCGGCTTCGGCGCCGTTGTCGACTCACAAGCCGGAGCGGATCCTTGGCCTGAAGGCGGTCGTTGAGCAGACTGGACTCAGCCCGTTCGGCCCTATCGTAAGATGCACGAGGGCACCTTCCCCAAACAGGTGCGAACTGCCGCCCGCTGCGCGGGGTGGCGGTCAGCAGGGGCTGCCTTTCGATCCCGGCTCACCCGCTTCGAACCTGGCGAGCACCGCCTGCTTGGTCAAGTCGAGTCCGGCCGTGCGCGGCCCGTCGGGCGTCACGCACGGCAGCCGACCCACGGCTTCGCTGACGGCCGTGGCTGCAGCATCGCCGCCCGCCGCTGAAACGCACATCCGATTCGACGAAGCGCAGCAGCGCTCGAGCAAGCGCTTTCTTTGCTGGGTTGGGGTGCAAAACGGGGCGCATTCACTGCATCTCGGCTGGTCATGGCCCCAGCCGCGCAATATGTCTGAGGGGATCGCCCCGGCCGCACGATATGTCTGAGGCGAAATGGAGGGGCTGAAGGAACATGCTCCGCGAGGAATGGCTCGACGCCCGCCGCACCGAGGAAATCGCACGCAGGGTGCGCGAGGAACTGGCGCGCCGGCGCATCTCGCGCCAGGCTCTGGCCGACACCGCCCGGATCAGCATCTCGACGCTGGAAAAGGCGCTGTCCGGGCGGCGCGCCTTCACCCTCGCGACCGTGATACGGCTGGAAGAAGCCCTAGGAACGGGGCTTCGCGGCCCGCTGCCGGCCGCGAACCCCGCTCAGGATTTCGCTCCGGAAGAACTTGGCGGCTACGGCCGGGCGGCCTCACGCTGGATCGAAGGCTGCTACGTCACGCTTCGTCCGCTGTTCGGCGAGGAGCGCGGCATCCACGCCTTCATGACGACGATAAGGTGGGAAGCCGCATTGAAGCGGCTGGTGTTCGAGGAGTCGGAGCGCGCCGATTCCTTCGCCCAGCGCGGCTCGGTGGCGCTGCCGCTCTCCTCCGGCCACATCTACCTCATCACCAGCGAGGAAGGGCAGTACCGCCTCGCCATTCTCGGCCGCCCGACCATCTCCCGGTCGCTCTACGGGATCCTGACCACCTTGATCATCGGCCACGGCTCGCAGCTCGTCCCCGCCGCATGCCCGCTCGCCCTGCTGCGGATCGGAGAAGGCATGTCACCCGCGTTCGGCCGCATCGCCCCCGACCACCCCGCCTTCTCCGCCTATCGCGCGGAGCTGGAGGCGGTGGGGGCGCGGGACTTCGTCCGCTTTCCGGGGGTGCCGTGAGCGCTAAGGGCACGATCCGGATCGGCGTCGGCGGCTGGGACTATGATCCTTGGCGCGCCAGCTTCTATCCGGACGGCCTTCCGAAGAAGAAGCAGCTCGAGCATGCCGCGACCCGCCTGACCGCGGTCGAGATCAACGCCACCTTCTACAAGCTTCAGAAAGCCGAGCTGTTCGAGCGCTGGGCGCAGTGCGTACCCGACGATTTCCGGTTCGCCGTCAAGGCCTCGCGCTACTGCACCAACCGCAAGAAGCTCGGGGAGGCGGCCGAAGGCATCGGCAGGTTCTGCGCCCAGGGCTTCACCGCTCTCGGCGCGAAGCTCGGCCCGATCCTGTGGCAGCTGGCACCGACCAAGCGCTTCGAAGCCGAGGAGCTCAGCGCCTTCTTGATGCTGCTTCCGACCAGCCGCGACGGCATTCGGCTTCGCCACGCGATCGAGGTGCGCCACGAAAGCTTCCGCTGCCGCGAGTTCGTGGCCATGGCGCGCGCGGCGGACGTCGCGATCGTCATCGCCGAGCATGACGAATATCCGCAGATCGCCGATCTCACCTCCGACTTCGTGTACGTGCGGCTGCAGCGAACGCGGGAGGACGAGCCGACGGGTTATCCCGCGGCAGAGCTGGACCGCTGGGCGAGCGTCGCTCGCGGCTGGGCGAAGGGGGAGAGCCCCGCCGGCCTCAGCTACCTCAGTGAAACGCGGGCGCCGGTGCAGCCCCGCGACGTCTTCCTGTTCGTCATCAGCGGCGCCAAGGTGCGCAACCCGCTGGCGGCCGAGGCGCTGATCGGACGCCTGCAATGACCTTCCGCTCCGATGCACAGGCGCGGCTTCTGCTCGAACGCCTCGGAATCGACGCGAGTGAGGGCGATCTGCAATCCCGGTCGCCGATCGACGGCCGCGTCATCGGCACGGTTCGTGCCGCCGACGGCGCCGCGGTGTCGGCGGCGGTCGCTCGGGCTCACGAGGCATTCCTCGCCTGGCGGCTGGTGCCGCCGCCGCGGCGCGGCGAGCTGGTGCGGCTGTTCGGCGACGTGCTTCGCGCCGAGAAAGAGCCGCTCGGCCGGCTGGTCACGCTCGAATGCGGCAAGATCCTCCAGGAAGGGCTCGGCGAAGTCCAGGAGATGATCGACATTTGCGACTTCGCCGTCGGCCTGTCGCGCCAGCTCTACGGCCTCACCATCGCCACCGAACGCGCCGAGCACCGGATGATGGAGACCTGGCATCCGCTCGGCGTCGTCGGCGTGATCTCCGCCTTCAACTTCCCGGTCGCCGTATGGGCGTGGAATGCCTGCCTCGCCTTGGTGTGCGGCGACAGCGTCGTCTGGAAACCCTCGGAGAAGACGCCGCTGACGGCCGTGGCCGTCGCCTCCTTGTTCATGCGCGCCGCGGAGCGGTTCGGCGATGTGCCGGAAGGGCTGCTCGAGGTGGTGCAGGGCGGCCGCGAGACCGGCGAAGCGCTGGTCGAGGACGCGCGCGTGCCGCTGGTATCGGCGACCGGCTCGACCCCGATGGGCAAGCTGATCGCGCCGCGCGTGGCGGCCCGGCTGGGCCGCTCGCTGCTCGAGCTCGGCGGCAACAACGCCATGATCGTCGCGCCGTCGGCCGACCTCGACCTGGCGGAGCGGGCGATCGCCTTCGCCGCCGCCGGCACGGCCGGGCAGCGCTGCACGTCGCTGAGGCGGCTGATCGTCCACGAGAACGTCTATCCCGGGCTGATCGAGCGGCTGAAGCGCGTATGGGCGTCGATCCCGGTCGGCAATCCGCTCGATCATGGTGTGCTGGTCGGGCCGCTGATCGACCGGGTCGCATTCGACGGCATGACCGCCGCGCTGGACGACGCGCGCTCGCAAGGCGGCGCCGTCACCGGCGGCGAGCGGGTGAATGGCGATCGATGGCCGGACGCTTTTTACGTGCGTCCGGCGCTCGTCGAGATGCCGTCGCAGAGCGAAGTCATGACTCGCGAAACCTTCGCGCCGATCCTCTACGCGGTGCGCTACCGGACGCTCGAGGAGGCGATCGCGCTGCACAACTCGGTGTCGCAGGGCCTCGCCTCTTCCATCTTCACCACTGACCTTCGCGAGGCCGAGATCTTCCTTTCGGCGGCCGGCTCCGACTGCGGCATCGCCAACGTCAATATCGGCCCGTCCGGTGCCGAGATCGGCGGCGCGTTCGGCGGCGAGAAGGAGACGGGCGGCGGCCGCGAAAGCGGATCCGACGCCTGGCGAGCCTACATGCGGCGGGCCACGAATACGGTTAACTATGGCACAGCCTTGCCGCTCGCTCAGGGGATTGAGTTTACCTTACCTTCGGCCAAGTAAATCACCGCTGCCTCTCTGAGGAATTTGTTAACCGCGAGCCTGATATTTACCGCGTTCTCTCGGGGAGAATGAGGTGGGTTACTCACGCAAGGTCGGTCCACCGATTGTATCGGCAGCCGTCGCGACCCTCGTGCTGACGAACTTCGCCACGGTGAGCATCGTGCGCGAGGACGGCGCCTCGCGCATGGAGCTTTTCGGGACCATCTGGCCGATCTCGCTGACCTCGGCCGTGGCGGTCGTGCTCGTCATGTCCTTCCTCTACCGCTCGTTGGTCGACCTCGTGAAGGAGCTCGAGGAGCGCGAATCGGCGGCCCAGCATCTCGCGCTCCACGACCAGCTAACCAGCCTCGCCAACCGCGCCCTGCTGGAGGACCGATTGGACCAGGCGCTGACCCGTTATCGCCGTACCGGAGAGCAGGTGGCGCTGCTGATGCTGGATCTCGACCGCTTCAAGCAGGTCAACGACACGCTCGGCCACCATGCCGGCGACAAGCTCGTCCAGGAGGTGGGCGAGCGGCTCCACTCGCTGGTGCGCGAGACCGACACCGTCGCGCGCATCGGCGGCGACGAGTTCGCCATCGTCCAGGTCGGCCCGAAGGGCGAAGCGGACGTGCGCCGGCTGTGCGAGCGCATCATCAACATCATCCGCAAGCCGTTCCTGATCGGCGAGCGCGAGGCGCGCGTCGGCGTCAGCATCGGCGCAGTCTTCGCCACCCGCGACGTTTGCGAGGCGTCGGAGCTGCTGCGCAAGGCCGACATCACCATGTACCGCGCCAAGGCGGCCGGGCGCGACTGCTTCCGTCTCTTCACGGAAGCGATGGACGCCGACGTCCAGCGCCGCGACCAGATCGAGAGCAGCCTTCGCGCCGAGCTTCGCGAGGGATCGCGGCTGCAGCTCCATTTCCAGCCGGTGATCGGCAGCCGCGGCAGCGTCGTCGGCCTGGAAGGGCTGCTTCGCTGGAACCACCCCACGCTCGGTCAGCTCACCCCTTCGGAGGTGATCCCGATCGCCGAGGAATGCGGCGTGATCGACGACATCGGGCTGATCGCCTTCCGGGACGCGTGTCGGATGGCGCGGCGTTGGCCCGACCTTAACATCGCCGTGAACCTGTCGCCGATCCAGTTTCGCGCTCCATCCTTCCCGGCGACCCTCCGGCGCATCGTCAACGAGGAGGGCGTGCAGGCGGAGCAGATCGAGCTTGAGATCACCGAAACGCTGTTCATCGAGCATGGCGCCTTGTGCACCCAGGCGATGCAGGAGCTTCGCGGTGACGGCTTCCGCATCGCGCTCGACGATTTCGGCACCGGCTATTCCTCGCTG
Source organism: Allosphingosinicella sp. (assembly GCA_035940755.1). Taxonomy (GTDB): domain Bacteria; phylum Pseudomonadota; class Alphaproteobacteria; order Sphingomonadales; family Sphingomonadaceae; genus Allosphingosinicella. The sequence goes on from DASZEO010000176.1 coordinate 24,898, forward strand.
AGCTGCCTTCGCCGCTTCCCGGTCGACAAGATCAAGCTCGACCGGTCGTTCATCGACATCGCCGCTCGCGACCAGAGCGTCGCCATCATCCGCGCGGCCGTCACGCTCGGCCATGCCATGGAGCTGGAAGTCGTGGCGGAAGGCATTTCCTGCCCTGAGGAAGAGCAGATCGCGCTCGAGGCGGGCTGCGACGCATTGCAGGGCCACCTCTACGCTCCGGCAATGTCGGTCGAGCAGGTCGAGGCCTATCTCGCGCAGCACAGGGCGGCGGACGTCTCCGACGCGGCCTGAGGCTTGTCGAAATCCTGTCGCTGCGCCCTTACCTGCGGTCGTAGGCGTGGGGGAGGGGGCCTTCCTGCGGCTGGCGGTAACGCTCGCGCAGCCGAGTTTGCCGGTTCTCCAGGCTCTGCCGAACCCCGTCGATCCACACCGCCTCAACGGCGGTGGAAAGCTCGAGCGGATCGCCGCCCCAGATCACGACGTCCGCGCGGCGCCCCGGCCGAAGCGAGCCGATTTCGGCGCCCATGCCGATCGCCTCGGCGGGGCGCGAGCTGATGGCCGCAAACGCTTCGTCCCAGCTGAGGCCGGTATGGCCCGGCACGCGGCCGATGCCGACCAGGTTGCCGGCATATTGCGTTGAGACCCGGATTTGCCGCGCCTCGTCGTCGTTGATCATGCCGATGCCGACCTGGACGCCCGCCGCGCGCATGCGGCCGACGTTCGACTGGGTGGCGGAGAGCTGCTCGAAGCTTTCCGGCAGGTCCTCGAGCGCGTTGGCGATGACCGGCACATTGGCCGCCGCGATGCGCTCGGCGACTCGCCACCCCTCCGAGGCCCCGACGATCACCAGCCGAAGCCGCGGGAATTCGCGCTTGAGCGCCAGGGTCTGGAGGATGTCGCTGGCGCGCTCGACGTGGACGAGCAGCAGCTGGCGCCCCTGCACGACCGGGACGAGCGCCGTCGCGTCGAACCGCGTGAGCAGCACGTCCTCGCGCCGTTCGCGACCGGTGACGACATATGGGTTTTCCTCGACGTCCTCCGGGGGAAGGTCCTGCCGCCCGGCGCCGCCTCTTCCGCCGCCGCTGACGGGGACGCGCAGCTCCCCGGCCTCGCGAAGCGCATTGCGGAGCAGCGCGTGGGCCGAGGCGCGGCTTCCGCCGGCGTCGCCGGCCCCCTCCTCGCCAAGTTCGATGAACTGGAAGGCTCGGGCGCGGGTGATCGGCTCCATGTCGCCGCCGAGGTCGATCACCGCGCCCTGGCCCGCGAAGATGCTTCGCGCGGTGGCGGGCGAGACGACGGCGCGGGTGACTCCGGCGGCGCGGTTGATCGCGATCGAGGCCGCTTCGGGGTTGATCGCGGGCGCGACGTCGATGGCGGCGCTGAACGGCGAGTTGCTCGCCTGGATGTCGTTCGTGGCATCGACCGCGTCGACCTCGACGAGGCCGATTCGGGAGAAGCCCGCGACGATGCCGGGAGTCACCCAGCGACCGGACGCGTCGATCGTCGTCGCACCGGCCGGCACCGAGACGCCGGCGCCTGCCGCGACAACGCGGCCGTCCCGGATGACGACGGTGCCGCCTTCGATCGGCGGCGAGCCGTCGCCGACCACGACTCGCCCGCCGGTGATGGCAATGGTCTCGGCCAACGCGATCGAGGCGGTCCCGGCAAGAAGCAGGGCGGCGAGCCCTGCGAAGCCTCGGCGAAGCAGGGTCATTTGACGTCTCCCTCACCGGGCTGGCCCAGCTCGAAGTCGGAGACCGGCCGCCGCGACGGATCGTTCATGTCGTAGAGCAGGGCGCCGTCGATCCAGACCTGCTGCGGGCGCGTGTAGACGCTGAAGGGATTGCCGTTCCACAGCACCACGTCGGCGCGCTTGCCGACGCGAAGGCTGCCGGTCTCGTTCTCGATTCCGAGCGCGTGGGCCGGGTTGATCGCCAGCCAGCGCCAAGCGACTTCGTCGGGGATGTTGATCCCCATCCGCCGGCCGTCCGCGAGCGCCTTGGCCGCCTCCTGGTTGAGCCGCTGGATCCCGTTGGGGTCGTCGGAGTGGACGATCGCGCAGGCGCCGGCATTGTGGACCAGCGGGATGTTTTCGTTGACGGCGTCATAGGCTTCCATCTTGAAGCCCCACCAGTCCGCCCACATCGCGGCGCAGGTGCCGCTGTCGCGCAGCAGGTCGGCAATCTTGTAGGCCTCGACCGCATGGTGGAAGCTGGCGATCCGGAATCCGAACTCGCGCGACATGTCGAGCATGATCGCCATCTCGTCGGCGCGGTAGCAATGGTTGGGGACCAGCATCCGGCCGTCGAGCACTTCGACGAGCGTGTCGAGCGCGAAGTCGCGCGGCGTGCTGGCGTCACGGGCGCGCCGCTCGCGATATTCCACCGCGCGCTGCCAGGTCTGGCGCATCAGCGCGACATTGCCCATCCGGGTCGCCGGCATCTGGTTGCGGTTGCCGTAGACCCGCTTCGGGTTCTCGCCGCATGCCATCTTCA
>DASZEO010000177.1:0-3467 GCA_035940755.1 Allosphingosinicella sp.
GGAGGCGCGGCGGTTCCGGCCCAGCTTCGCGGCGGCATCGTCGCGCTCGGCAATTTCGACGGCTTTCATCGCGGCCACCAGGCGGTGGTCGGCCGCGCCGTCTCGCGGGCGCGGCTGGACGGGCGGCCGGCGCTGGTGGCGACCTTCGACCCGCACCCGATGCGCTACTTCCGCCCGGAATCGCCGTGGTTCCGGCTGACGAGCCTGGAGCAGCGCGAGCGGCTGATGCTCGCCGCCGGCGTCGACGCGATGCTGGTCTTCCAGTTCGACGCCGAGTTCGCCGCGATCACCGCGACCGACTTCGTCGCCGACTGGCTGGCGCGCCGCATCGGCGCGACGGGCGTCGTCACCGGCGAGGACTTCACCTTCGGCAAGGGCCGCGGCGGCGACATCGCCGCGCTCAAGCTGGTCGGCCACGCCAACCGGCTCTCGGTCGACACCGTCGCGCCAGTGATGGAAGGGGACCGGCCGGTCTCCTCGACCTTGATCCGCGAGGCGCTGCGGAGCGGCGACTGCGAAACCGGCCGCCGCCTGCTCACCCGACCGTTCACGATCGAGGGGGTGGTCGAGCAGGGGGACCGGCGCGGCCGCACGCTGGGTTACCCCACCGCGAACATCAGCCTTGGCAATTACCTGCGCCCGCGCTTCGGCGTGTACGCGGTCCGAGGCAGGCTCCCCGACGGACGGACGCTCGACGGCGTCGCGAATCTCGGCGTTAGACCGATGTTCGAGCCGCCGCGCGAGCTGCTCGAGCCGCATTTCTTCGGCTTCGACGGCGCCCTCTACGGCCAGCGGTTGGAAGTCGAGCTCCTGTCCTTCATCCGCGACGAGCAGGTGTTCGACGACCCCGCGGCTCTGACGGCGCAGATGGACCGCGATGCCGACGAGGCACGGCGGAGGCTGGCGGCATGAGAAAAGGGCGGATCGCTCTCGCCGGCCTGGCAGCCGCTGCGGTGGCGCTGTCGCTGGTCAACGCCTCCTGGATCGCCGGCACGCCGCCGGGGCAGCTGGTGGTGGTCGGCCACCGCGGCACGGCGCAGCCGATCGACCGCGCCGCGGCCGGCGACGGCTGCTCCGCCCACCACATCCGCCCGATCGTGCACACCTATATCGAGAACACGATCTTCGCGATGCAGGGCGCCGTCGCCTACGGGGCTCGCGGCTTCGCGCTCGACGTCCAGCCGACCGCCGACGGGCACGCGGTCATCTTCCGCGACGCGACGCTGGAATGCCGGACCAACGGGACGGGGCGGGTGCGCGATCGGCCGCTCGCCTACCTCCAGCAGCTCGACGTCGGCTATGGCTATACGCCCGACGGCGGCCGCACCTTCCCGCTGCGCGGGCGCGGCGTCGGTGCCATGCCGAGCGCCGCCGAAGTGATCCGCCGCTATCCGCGCGAGCAGCTGATCTTCGAGCTGCGCGAACCCGCCGCCGCCGACGCCATCGTCGCGGCATTCCGCGAGGCCGGCCAGCCGATCGCCACCAACCACGGCTTCGCGGGAGCCCCGCCGGCGCTTGCCCGGCTGCGGTCGCTGACCCGGGCGGGGTGGGTGCTCGATCGGGGGGCGAGCGAGACATGCCTCGGCGATTATCGCCGCGTCGGCTGGCTGACGATCGTGCCGGAAAGCTGCCGCGGAACGGCCCTGGCCATTCCGCGCAGCGGCGGCTGGACCTTGTGGGGGTGGCCCTATCGCTTCTTGAACCGCCTCGGCGGCGCGGGCGCGCGTTTCCTCATCATCGGGGACGGTAGCGGCGGCGAGCTGGTCGGCCTCGATCAGCCTGAGCAGCTGGGCGAGGTGCCGCACGATTATCGCGGGCTGCTGCTGATCGAGGACATGTACGACGTCGGCCGGTCGCTGCAGCGGTGAGCGACGTGCCCATCCTCCACACGCAGCGCCTGATCCTGCGCGAGCAGCGCCCCGGCGACACGGAGCCGATGATCGCTGCCTACGGCACCGACGATTTCTCCCGCTTCATCACCCGCGAAGGACGCGCACTCAATCGCCGGGAAGCCTGGGCCGCGCTCGCCATCGTCGCGGGCAGCTGGGCCGTCTCGGGCTACGGCCAGTGGATCGTGGAGGAGCGAGCGAGCGGCGCGGTCGCCGGCCGGATCGGCCCGTGGGCGCCGGAGGGGTGGCCGGACTTCGAGATCGGCTGGGCAGTCGTGCCCGAGCATCAAGGCAAGGGCTTCGCCGTCGAAGGCGCCGCGGCGGCCGTCGTTTGGGCGCACGAGGCGCTGGGGCGCGATTATGTCATCCACCTGATCGACCCGCGCAACGGCCCGAGCGAGCGGGTCGCCGCCGCCCTCGGCGCTGAAGTCACCGGCACCTGGGATTCGCCGCTCTCGCACGGCGCCCGGATCTGGACGACGCGCTGGGACCGGTTCGTGACGACGGCGGCCTACGAGCGTCATGTTGCCGCCGCCGCTATGAGGCCCTAAGTCCGCCGCCCATGCCCGACGCGCGCGACTATAGAGACACGGTCTTCCTCCCGAAGACCGACTTCCCGATGAAGGCCGGCCTGGCCCAGAAGGAGCCGGCCATCCTCCAGCGGTGGGCCGAGGAGAAGCTGTACGAGCAGATCCGGCAGGCGCGGTCGGGGCGCGAACGCTTCATCCTCCACGACGGCCCGCCTTACGCCAACGGCGACATCCATATCGGCCATGCGATGATGAAGACGATCAAGGACTTCATCATTCGCTCGCAGTCGCTGCTGGGGAAGGACGCGCCCTTCATCCCCGGCTGGGACTGTCACGGCCTGCCGATCGAATGGAAGATCGAGGAAGCCTATCGCAAGAAGAAGCTCGACAAGGACCAGGTGCCGCCGCGCGAGTTCCGCGCCGAATGCCGCGCCTATGCCGAGCATTGGGTCGAGGTGCAGCGCGAGCAATTCAAGCGGCTGGGCGTCACCGGCGACTGGGACGATCCCTACCGCACGATGGATTTCTCCGCCGAGGCCAAGATCTGCGAGGAGCTGCTCAAGTTCGCCGAAACCGGCCAGCTCTACCGGGGCGCCAAGCCGGTGATGTGGAGCCCGGTTGAAAAAACCGCGCTGGCCGAGGCCGAGGTCGAATATGAGGAAATCACGTCAACCCAGATCGACGTGGCGTTCGAGATCGTCGAGAGCCCGATCCCGGAGCTGGTCGGCGCTCATGCGGTGGTGTGGACGACGACGCCGTGGACGATCCCAGTCAATCAGGCGATCGCCTATGGATCGGAGCTTGAATACCAGCTCTTCAGGAACCCGCTGAGCGGATCGGAAAATGAGCGTTACCTCGTTGCGGCCGAGTTGCTGGACAGTTTCCTGCGGCGTGCTGAAATCGTCGACATCTTCCCGTCGGAAGCTTCGAAAGAGGCATTCCAGCGCGCGAGGGGTGAGAAGTTCAAGGGATCCGATCTCAAGGGGACAATAGCTCGCCACCCGATGCACCGGCTCGGCGGCTTCTTCGCCCGGCCTCGCCCCTTCCT
>DASZEO010000178.1:0-2340 GCA_035940755.1 Allosphingosinicella sp.
AGATCAGGCCCAGCGCGCGGGCCGGGTGGGCCGCGAACAGGCGGGACGTCGCTGCCCCCTCGCCATAGGTGAGCAGCAGCATGCAGCCGGCGCAGGGCAGAAGCGCGGCCGGGACCGGTACCGCAAGGCCCCACGATGCGAACACCAAACCCATCGCGACGAGTGCCGCGCCGGCCAGCGCCGCGCCGTTCTGAACCGCGCGGCCCAGCGCCGGCAGCACCCCCAGAGCGGCGAGGCCGCCGAGGCCGAGCTCCCAGCCCCGGCTCGGCAGAAGGTAGAACGCGTCCTCCGGCCAGCGCCAGGCGGCGGCCGCGCTGAAGGCGAGCGACGCCAGCGTCAGCACCATCACGGCCGGCACCAGGCGCCGGCCGAATACCCTGTACGCCCCGGCAAGGAGCAATGGGTAGAGCAGGTAGAATTGCTCTTCCGCCCCCAGCGACCAGGTGTGGAGCAGCGGCCGAAGCTCGGCGGCGGGCGAGAAATAGCCGATGCTGGAGTAGAAATAGAGGTTGGCGATGAAGCCGGCCGCCGCACCGGCGCTCTTGCCGAGCTCCTTCGATTCGGCCGGGAACATGAGCAGGTGGCCGGCGAGCAGCACCGCGGCGAGCATGGTCAGCAGCGCCGGCAGGATCCGCACCGCCCTTCGGCGGTAGAAGCCGATGAGGGAGAAGCGTCCCTCGCCTAAATCCCGAGCGAGGATCGAGGTGATCAGATAGCCCGAGATGACGAAGAACAGGTCGACGCCGAGAAAGCCGCCGCCGAAACCGGGCACGCCGGCATGGCCGAGAAGGATCGGGGCCACCGCCAGCGCGCGCAGGCCATCCACGTCGGGGCGGTACCTCCGGTCGGGGCCGACGGCGCCATGCTGCCCAGGCTCGCCGACAGCCGCGCCGGCCGCGCGCCCCATCGCTGAAGCCTAAGCGGGCGTGGGGCCGGGCTGGACGTCCGGAATGGGCGCCGTCTCAAGCCCCGCGGCCCGCCCCGGCGAGATCTGGAAGCCGCGGTGGATGGGCGGGCTCTGGTAGGCGAGCAGGATCGCCCACCCGGCGAGGACCAATAGCACCAGCCAGGAGATCGCCACCCCCGCCAGCCGCAGGGCGTTCGGCGCCGGCCGGTCCATGCCGAAGGCGTGCGCGATGCGGGCGAGGATGAACAGGATCGCCGCGCCCCACAGCCACAGGCTTCCCCCCGTGCCGAGCTCGATCGCCGCCAGCAGGACGAGCATGATCGGCACGTTCTCGGCGAAATTGGCATGCGCCCGCATCCGCGTACGAACTGCCATATTGTCGTTGTCGCCGATCGAGATGTGGTGCTGCCGGCGAAGCCGGCTGACGCGAATGCTCAGCCACACGTGGAGGATGGCGGCGGCGCCGGCGATCGTCAGCGTAATCGGCAGGATGAGCATGGCTTTCCCCTCTTGGCGGCCGAGCCTTGCACGCCGGGGCACGCGCTTGCAACCGCGGGCGAAATCGCTATAGGGCGCACCCTTCAAGCGAGAGCATCACGGCCGCGAGGCCAGCGGCTTTTAAGGGGCCGTTGACCTGCGGCTCCGCGCTCGCCACATCGTTCACCGCCCCGAGCAGAACAGGTGCCAAATGGCCGTCCCCAAGAGAAAAACTTCGCCCTCGAGGCGCAACATGCGCCGCAGCCACGACGCGCTGACGGCGACTCAATATCAGGAATGCCCGAATTGCGGCGAGCTTCGCCAGCCGCACAATGTGTGCCAGAGCTGCGGCCACTATAAGGGGCGTGAAATCCTGAAGGACAAGGCGTAGGACCGACCCCGGCGCTTCAAGGCGGGAGACGGACCAGGTGGGCAGCGGGCCGCGGATCGCGATCGACGCGATGGGTGGCGACAGCGGTCCGCCCGCGATGGTCGGCGGCGCCGCTGGAGCACTCGAGCGCCGCGGCGACCTGCGCTTCCTCCTCTACGGCGACCAGGCGCTGATCCGCGAAGAGGTCGAGCGGCATGAGGGCCTCGCCGCCGCCTGCGAGATCATCCATTGCGACGACGTCATCGCCGGCACCGAAAAGCCGAGCCAGGCGATCCGCAGGGCGAAGACCACGTCGATGGGCCGAGCCGTCGCGGCGGTGAAAGCGGGCGAGGCGCAGGCGGCGGTCTCGGGCGGCAATACGGGCGCACTGATGGCGATGGCCAAGCTCGCGCTTCGCACCATGCCCGGCATCGACCGGCCAGCCCTCGCCGCGCTGCTGCCGACGCTGGGCGACAACGACCTTGTCATGCTCGATCTCGGTGCCAACACCGAGTGCGACGTCCAGAACCTGGTCCAGTTCGCCGTCATGGGCGCCGCTTACGCGCGCGTCGTGCTCGACCTGGAG
>DASZEO010000179.1:0-2140 GCA_035940755.1 Allosphingosinicella sp.
GGAAAGGCCGATGGCGAGCAGGTCCGGCGCCTCGCCTTGCCCCAGCCGAAGCTCGTCGCGCAGCCCGCGCGCCAGCGCCAGCACGGCCGCGTCGAAATAAGGCGAGGCGCGAAAGGCGCCGCCGCCCTGGCCGGCATTCTCAAACCGGCCCGCGCCCACCGGATGCCCACCACCCTCCACCGCGATCGAGCGGCTGCGGGCTTCGCACAGCGGCGGCACTGGTAGCGGCGTCGAGCCGATCAGGCCGGCTATCGAGCCGTTCACCTGCGTCACCGCCGCCGGCGCGGCGACGCCGGCGTGGCTGACGAAGCGCTCGCCGCCCCACCACCAGCGCTGGCTAGGCTGCTGGCCCCCCATCATCACCGCCGCCCGATCCTTGCCGGCGACGGCGACGGTTCGGCTGCGCGGGTCGGCGCGCCGCATATGGTCGCCCAGTGCCGGCACCCGCAGGTGCACCGGCGAGACGGTGTAGCTCTCCGACGTGCTGCCGGGCACCCGCTCGTCTTCGGCGCAGTAGATGTACTTGTCCTCCCGAGCGGCCGACAGGTCGTACCAGTTGTTGGCGATGATGCCGGTGCGCGCCGGCCGCGAGCCGGTCAGGATCGTCGAATGGCCGGGGCACGTCTCGGTGGCCGCATGCGACTGGTAGCCGGAAGGGAAGACCACGCCCTGCGAGAGGCGCCTGAGGCCCCCGGTGAAATGCTGCCGGTACTCGGCGAAGAGGTCGGCGGAGAATTGATCGACGGAGATCGCGACGATCAGCTTCGGCCGGGGCGCCGCCGGCTGCGGCCGGGCGGCGGCGGCAGCGGCGAAAGGCAGCGCCGCCAAAGCGGTGAGCGCGAGAAGTTTCATCCTGTCTTCCCCAAGGATGGTGGCGCCATGCCACAGCCGCCGCGGGAATCAATCGGCCCTTGCCGAACGCCGCTCGACTTGGCCGGAATTCAGGCTATGCGCGCTGCCGATATCGCCTGAGGGGGAAGCGAATATGGACAGCACCGACGCGGCGGACCTGATCGCCGAGATCCACGAGGACCGCGCCGAGCAGGAGCAATCGGAGCGGTTCCGCAACCGCGCGGCGCTGATGATCGCGCTGATCGCCGCCGTGCTCGCGATCGGGGGCCTCGGCGGCGGCAACGCCACCGACGACATGGTCTTCAACAACATCCGCGCCAGCGACACCTGGGCCTTCTACCAGGCTAAGAACGTGCGCCAGACGATCTACGAGCTCGCGGTCGATCGCCTGGAGTCCGAGATCGCCGCCGCCGGCGGTACGCCGACTCCGGCTCAGGCGGCGCAGCTCAGGGACTATCGCGCCACCATCGCGCGCTATGAAAGCGAGCCCGATGCCGAGGCCCCGGGCGATCCGACCCGCGGCGAGGGCAAGCGCGAGCTTCGCGCGCAGGCGCAGGCCTTCGAGGCCGCCCGCGATCAGGCATCCGATCGAGACGGCAATTTCGACATGGCCGAGGTGCTGCTCCAGCTCGCACTGGTGCTCGGCTCGGTCGCCATCCTGGCGGTGAACCGACCGATATTGTGGCTGTCGGGCATCCTCGCGATTGCCGGAGCGGCACTCACTCTGAACGGCTTCCTGCTGCTGGCCCCGCTGCCTTTCTAGCCGGAGCCGGCGGCGCAGCTGTTCAGCTTCGCGCCTGGGTAGATGAACGCCAGCCTACGAGCGGGTTCAGCCCGAGGTCAGAGCGAATCGCTTAGAACCTGTTCCAAGATCGTGGAATTGCTCGATCTTCTGGAACAGGAGGACTGCCATGAAGGCTCTCAAGATTCTCGCCGGCGCCGCCACGGCCGCCGCTCTGACGGTTTCGGCCGCCAGTCCCGCCCAGGCGCAGGACTGGGACCGCCGCGACCGCGGCATCGACGTCGGTGACATCGCGACCGGAGTGGCCGTGCTCGGCGGCATCGCCGCGGTGATCGCCGCGATGGACGGCCGCGGCGGCTACGGTGTCTACAACCGCGGCTATGACCCGCGCTACGACCGGGGCTACGGCCGCGGCTATGACCCGCGCTACGATCGGGGCTACGGCCGCGGTTACGGCAACGGTTACGACCGCTACGGTTATGGCAGCGCCCAGGCGGCGGTGGATGTCTGCGGCCGCGAGGCGCAGCGTTACGGCCGCAACGTCAC
>DASZEO010000180.1:0-3125 GCA_035940755.1 Allosphingosinicella sp.
AAGGCGGCGTAACATGGCCCGGGTCATTCCCTGCGGCGACGAGCCGGCGCTGGCGCTCGAGGCGCTCGTCGAGGCGCTCAATCAACCCTGGTTCGATCCGGCCGACGAGGAGAGCTTCGCCGCGGCGGCGCCGCTGCTCAAGGGGCTCGCCAGCAACCGCGACTTCCTCGCCGACCTGGCGGTCGCCGAGCTCAAGGACCGCTGCACCCGGCAGAGCCTGGAGAACCGTTATTCGAGCCAGGTGATCATGCTTCACCGCGCGTCGGAGAAGTTCTTCATCCGCGCCAATTTCTGGCCGTCGCCGCGCGACAGCGTGTTCAAGGCGAGCGGCAATTCGCCTTTCTTCTATTTCCTGCCGCACGACCACAATTTCTCGTTCCTGACCGTCGGCTACATGGGCCCCGGCTATTGGAGCGAATATTACGAATACGATTATTCGGGCGTGACCGGGCTGCCGGGCGAGAAGGTGGACCTCAGGTTTATCGAGAAGGCGCGGCTCGAGCCGGGCAAGGTGATGCTCTACCGCGCCCACCGCGACGTTCACAACCAGCTGCCGGCGGACGACCTGTCGGTATCGATCAACATCATGGAAGCGTCGAACCGGCTGCCGTTCCTCGATCAGTATCAATTCGACGTGAAGACCTGCGAGGTGGTGAGGATCCTCACCAAGAGCTCGACGGAGGCGCTGCTCGCGCTCGCCGCCAATCACGAGGGCGGCAACGCCCGCGACCTGGTGGAGAGCTTTGCGGCCGCGCATCCGTGCGAGCGCATCCGCTTCGCCGCGCTTCGTGAGCTGGCTTATTCCGCCGCCGCCGTGGACGAATCGCTTGAGACGCTCGCGCGCGGCACCGCGTCGGCGAGCGCCCTCGTTGCGGGCCTCAGCGCCGCGGAAATGACGAAGCTCGAGGCGAGCCGCGGCTGGATCGAGCGTCCGGCCTGATCAGGCAAGTTGCGGCAGGCGCTGGCGCGCCTTTCCCCAGCCGCGCAGCTGTGGGCTCTTCGCGCGCTTGGCAAGGAGGCCGGCGTCGGCGATGGTGAACAGTGCCGAGCGGTCCAGTCTTTCCAGCTCTTCCCACGATACCGGCGCCGCCACCGGCGCGCCCACGCGCGCGCGGAGCGAATAAGGCAGGATCGCCGTCGCGGTGCGCTGGTTGCGCAGATAATCGAGGAAGATCCGGCCCGTCCGTTCTGCCTTGGGCAGAGCGACGGTGAAGCGCTCCGGATCGGACTGGGCAAGCACCGTGCAGATGGCGCGGGCGAACTCGCGCACCTGCGGCCATTGCGCCTCGGGGGTAAGCGGCACGACGACGTGGACGCCGCGCCCGCCGCTCAGCATCGGGAAATTGGCGAGGCCGAGCTGGTCGAGCAGCGCCCGCATCGCAAAGGCGGCTTCCTTGACCAGACCGAAGCCGGCGCCCTCGCCCGGGTCGAGATCCAGCGCGATCCGGTCCGGCCGCTCGACGTCGCCGGCAAGCGAGCCCCAGCCGTGGAACTCGATGCCGTCCACCGCCGCGCAGGCGAGGACCCCGGCCTTGTTCTGGACATAGAGGTATTCCTCGGTGCGGCCATTCTTCTGAGTGACGGGCACGAAGCCGATCGGCGGCCCGAACACGCCCCCCGATTCCGGATGGTTGCGGTTGCGCTGGAAGAAGCAATAGCCGGCGGTGCAGCGGAACAGGTTCAGCACGCGCCGCTTCGCATGCGCCAGCAGCAATGGCGCCACCTGGTCGTAATAAGCGAATATCTCTGCCTTGGGCGGCAGCCTGGGCTTCTTGTAGCTCGGCTCGCCGCCCCTTTTGGCCGTCCCGGGAATGGGCTTGGGCGCGTCCATGGACTCGGGAACGGAGGCCGCTGGGCCCCGGTTCCGAGGGTCAGAGCGTGGCGTGGACCGTCGCCACCGCCTTCATCACCGCGCCGATGCGCGCGGCGGCCTGGACGATCTCAGGCTTGACACCGTGCTGAGTGAGGACCCGCTCGTGGCTGTCGATGCACATGCCGCAGCCGTTCATTGCGCTGACGGCGAGGCTGAACAGCTCGAAATCGGCCTTGTCGACGCCCGGATTGCCGATGACGTTCATCCGCAGCTTCGCCGGCAGCGTCCCGTAGACCGGGTTCGAAGCGAGGTGGACGAAGCGGTAGTAGACGTTGTTCATCGCCATCACCGCCGCCGCGGCGCGCGCCGCATTCGCAGCCTCGGGACTGAGCTTTCCTTCGACTTCGGCCTCGGCCGCGGCGACGAGCGGGCGGTGGCCGCTGCCATGGGCGCAGGCGAGGATCAGCCCGAATTTGCGGTGTTCGCCGAGGCTTTGATCGTTGAGCAGCGAGCCGACGTTGAGCCGCAGGTCCTTGGCGTAATCGGGCAGCGTCTCGGCGAATTCCTTCAATGACATCTTCTGGTCTCCTGGAAACGGTAAGGGGCGCGGCGACCGGGAAGGCCGCCGCGCCCCGCGAGGTTCACTGCTTGAGCTGCCTGGGGGGCTTAGGCAGCCGGGCGCAGGACCTCTTCACCGGCCGTCCAGTTGCACGGGCAGAGCGCGTCGGTCTGGAGGGCGTCGAGGATCCGCAGCGTCTCCTGCGGGTTGCGGCCGACGTTGAGGCCGTTCACGGTGACGTGCTGGATCACGTTGTCCGGATCGACGATGAACGTGGCGCGGTAGGCGACATGCTCGTTCTTGTCGACGATGCCGAGCGCGTCGGCCAGCAGCCGGCCGTTGTCGGCGATCCACGGGAAGTCGGCGGCGGCGAGATCGGGGTCGGACCGGCGCCACGCGAAGTGGACGTGGGCGGTGTCGGTGGAGGCGCCGATCAGCACGGCGTCCCGGTCCTCGAAATCCTGCTTGAGCTCGCCATAGCCGACGATCTCGGTCGGGCAGACGAAGGTGAAATCCTTCGGCCAGTAGAAGAGGATCTTCCACTTGCCGTTCGTCTCGGCGAGGTCGATCGTCTCGCCGGCGGGGAGGGCGGACGTGCCCTGCTGCACCGGCAGGGTGAGGGCGGGAAGCTTGTCGCCAACGGTCAGCATTGCTGTTGTTCTCCTGACTGGGTTCGGGTGTCTTGTGCAGTGCAGCATCTAGGGTGCTGGCTTTGATCGTTCAAGTCACCTATGTCAGCGCCACTGATTGTAA
>DASZEO010000181.1:0-7908 GCA_035940755.1 Allosphingosinicella sp.
TTCGGCATCGTCGGCACCAACGTCGCCAACTTCACGCTGCGCGATTCGACCCTGAGCGGGACGCACGGCACCAATCTGGTGCTGAACGAAAGCTCGGTGAGCTTCACCAACCTCTCCGGCACCGCTTTGTTCGAGGGCAACAACATTGCCGGCGGCCGCGCCGACAATATGCGGATCGTCAACAGCTCGGGGAGCCTCACGCTCACCATCCAGGACAGCGCCAGCGACCAGGCGGTGTTCGGCAACAACAACCTCAACGGCAATGACAGCGTCTTCCTTCAGACCAGCGGCAGCGCGTCGCTCGGCCTGACGATCGACGGCGTCGCCTTCAACGGCGCGCGCGGCGACCTCTTGCAGATCAACGCCTTCGGCAACTCAAGCCAGGACCTGGTCATCACCGACAACCAGTTCCACAACACCCACACCAACATCGTGCCGGCCGGCGGCGGAGTAGTCCTGACCGGGGGCGGCGCCGGGACCAATATCGACGTCGACTACCTGATCCAGGACAACAGCTTCCAGGGTGCCGACGGCCACGCGCTGAGCGCTGCCTACAAGCCTGTCGCCGGGACCATCCAGGGCCGAATCGAGGGCAATGTCATCGGCGTCGACGACGGCGCGGGCGGGACGCAGGGGTCGGTCACCAGCGCCGGCATCTTCATCAACCTGGAAAAGACGGCGGGCGCCGGCAGTGCGACCTATGCGGTGGCGCTGGTCGACAACGAGATCCGCGACACCGGCCTCGCCGGCATCTATCTCGGCGTCGCTAAGGGCACGGCGACCGACGGCGCGACGCTCGAGGTGACGGCGAGCGGCAACGTCGTCGAGGAGATGAGCGAGTTCAACTTCGCGGCTCTCTACGCCGTCGTCGGCGGAGCGGGATCGGGCGACTATTCAAAGCTCGGCCTCGATCTCTCCGACAACGTCCTCGACAATAGCGGGGCGACGTCCGGCTCCAGCGCCGTCGTGCTGGACCAGGTGTCGACCACCTCGCATTTCTACTTCCCGGGCTATTCGGGCAGCCCGTCAGGCGAGCTCAACGGCGGCACGGCGAGCGCGAATCTCCACACGTTCCTGACGGGCGAGGGCAACGTGATGACCAACGGCGGCTACCCGAGCTATCCGGGCGGCGTCGATGCGAGCTTCGTTTCCGGCCTGACCGGCGATCCGCTGATCCTCACCCCCTGGATGCCGTAGGAACTGCGGCGCACCTCCCCGCGCACAAGCCGCGGGAAGGTCGCCCGTTTCTTGAAAATCGGTGGCTTTGCGCCTAGATGACGCCGATGGCCATCCTGCCGATCTACGAGACTCCGGACCCTGTGCTCCGGCAGGTTTCCTCGCCCGTCGAGGAGGTCACCGACGAGATTCGCCGGCTGATCGACGACATGTTCGACACGATGTACGCGGCGCCCGGCATCGGGCTTGCCGCCGTCCAGGTCGGCGTCCCGAAGCGCCTGCTCGTCATCGACCTGCAGGAGCCCGAGCAGGAAGGCGGCGAGCCGGTCAGGGACCCGCGCGTGTTCATCAATCCCGAGATCCTCGAGGCGTCCGACACGACCAAGCCCTATCAGGAGGGCTGCCTTTCGGTCCCGGACCAATATGCGGAGGTGCTCCGTCCGGACCGGGTGCGTGCCCGCTGGCTCGATCGCGACGGCCAGGCGCAGGACGAGTGGATCGACGGCCTCCTCGCCATCTGCCTCCAGCACGAGATCGACCACCTCAACGGCATCCTCTTCATCGACCATCTGTCGCGCCTGAAGCGCGACATGATCATGAAGAAGCTGATCAAGGCCCGCCGCGACCAGGGGGCGAAGCGCGCGGCCTAGCCAGCGGGCCTCTCCCCCGGAGGCTTTTTCCACAACTTAGCGGCTGATCGGGTTGAGCCTTGTCAGCGGCTGCTCTAGGTTCGCTCTTCGTTCCTAATCCGGAGAGGCGAATGGAAGCCGTCGTCGCGATCCTGCTGGCACTCGCCGCTCTGGCGATCGGTGTCGCTCTTGGTTGGATCGTCGGCCGCGGCCGTGCCGGCGCGCTCGCCGAGGAGCGGGCGAAGACCGCCGAGCTGCTTCGCATGACGCTCAGCGAAGTCACCAAAGAGCGTGACGAAGCGCTACGCGAGCTTTCCGGCCTCCAGGCCGACGCTCGCAACTTCGAGGCTCGGATGAAAGAACTGATGGACGCGAAGCAGGAGCTCACCGCCCAGTTCCACGAGGTCGGCGCAAAGCTTCTCACCGACGCCCAGAAGCAGTTTCTGGAACGCGCCGACGCCCGCTTCAACCAGGCGAGCGAGAAGAGCGAGGCGCAATTGAAGGCGCTGCTCCAGCCGGTCGAGACGACGCTCAAGCGCTATGACGAGAAGCTCGCGGCGATCGAGAAGGATCGAGTCGGCAGCTATGGCGAATTGCGCGAAGCGGTGCGGCTGCTCCACGCCGGCCACGGGCAGGTCCGCGACGAGACGCGCAACCTCGTCAACGCGCTCCGCTCGAGCCCCAAGGCCCGCGGCCGGTGGGGCGAGCAATCGCTGCGCAACGTGCTCGAACAGGCCGGCCTCTCGCCGTTCGCCGACTTCCAGTCCGAAGTCTCGGTCACGACCGACGAGGGACGGCTGCGCCCCGATGTGGTGGTCCGCCTGCCCGGCGGGCGCAAGTTGATCATCGACGCCAAATGCTCGCTCAACGCGTTCCTCGACGCCAGCGAGGAAATCGACGAGGCCGCCCGCACCGGCCATCTCCAGCGCCACGCCGCGGCGATCCGCAACCACGCGCAGCAGCTCGGCTCGAAGAATTACTGGGAGCAGTTCGGCGACGCTGCCGATTACGTGATCCTCTACATTCCCGGCGAGCATTTCCTGACTGCCGCGCTCGAGCAGGACGATCACATCTGGGAGTGGGCCTTCGAGCGCCGCGTGCTGCTCGCCACGCCCACCAACCTCGTCGCCATCGCCCGAACCGTTGCCAGCGTCTGGCGCCAGGAGCGGCTCGCGGAGGAGGCGGCCGAAATCGCGCGGCTCGGCAAGGAGCTGCACGCGCGCCTCGCCACCATGGGGGGCCATGTCGCCCGGATGGGCCGCAACCTGGAGCTCGCCACCGGCGCCTACAACGCCTTCGTCGGCAGCCTCGAAAGCCAGGTGCTCACTCAGGCCAAGCGTTTCGAGACCCTCGAAGTCTCAAGCGGCGCGAAGGAGATCGAGCCGCTCCCCGTCATCGAAGCCGCGCCGCGGCGGCTCGCGAAGCTCATTGACTCGGGCACCGCCGAAGCCGCCGAATAGCTGCCCCTTTCGCCGCGGCCGAAACGGCCGGCCCGCGCGGCCGGAGGCCTTACTCGTCGGGGTCCGAGCGCTTCAGCCGGATGGAGCCCTGGGGCCCGGAGAGTGTCAGCGCTTCAGAGTCGGCAAAGCTTATCTCGAGCGGCTGGCTCAGTATCTCGAACAGCCGCTGCTCGAGCGGGCCGATCGGTGGAGCGCAGCGCGTTATGCCTCTGCCCTGCAGCGACACCGTGAGCCGGTTGCCGTCGCGGACGTAATTGGCGTGAAAGCGATTGCATCCGCTATAGCCCACCAGCATGCCGGGGCCGAAATCGACGGCGTAGCGACCGTCGCGAAGCAGGTCGCCGGTCAGTTGCGTCGGGTGCCCGTCGATCGCGCTGAAGTGCCAGCTGGTGAATTCCAGCGAATCGGCCGGAAAGATGCGGCCGCCGCAGCCGCCGAATTCCTCGCCGCTGACTGTCACCTCGACGCTGTCGCGGTAGCGAGCGCCGCTCAGCGGGTCGCGACAGGGATAAGGAATCGTCTCGACGGTGACGGGACCTGCCTGATAGCGGTCGCCATATTCGGTCCGCTCAGGCGGCGAGGCGGGTGCCGACACGGGCTCATGGCCGGGCCGCTCGAACCGAAGCACGCCGTCGGCAATTGTCAGCGTCCAGTTCTGCTCGACTCCGACGGCGCGGTAGGATTGAGCCTGCGCCGATGCGGCGGGCGCAGCAATGATGACGGCGAACAGCAGCTGATACATTCCAGCCTCCGGCCGTGACGATACACCTGTGTACCGCAGAGGCCAGAGGTTCTGGCGGCGGGGGCGCGGCAACCGTCGCGACGATCATCGCCCTAGTGGGAACAGCTCTGCCGGTTACGGCCTGGAGGCCGCCCGACTCGCCAGCTCCACGATTCCCTCGGGAGCGGGCGAAGCGGCTTTCGCCGGGGCCGCGGCGACCGCACCGTAGCCCTCAGCGACGGGAGCAGGGGCCGAGGCGGTGATCGCCGGGTAGGCGCAGGCGATGAGGAAGATGCCCATCAAATAAGCGGGCCACTTCGGCATGGTTACGCGAACACGTTTCATGGCGCCACAAGCGCGCCAGCGAGTCGCGAGTTCCCGTTAATTCGCCTGCGTCACGACATCGGTGGCGTCGAAGGTCCGCCGCAGCTGCAGCCTGCCGCCGCCGGCGCCGATGAGCAAAAGGGTGTCGTTCTCCCCGGCCTGGAGGCGGACCGCCGCGCCCAGCACCTCCAGCACCTGCCGCTCATGCTCCATCCGCGGCTCGGGGCAGGCCATTCTCGTCGCCGCGAGCGGGCCGAAGGTCAGCGTGTCGCCGGAGCGGCCATAAGGGCCGGAGAAGCGGTTGCACCCGGCGCGGCCGCTGACGCGGTCGGTGCCGAACTCCATCACATAATCCTGCTCGAAGACCGGTTCGCCGTTGATGTCGTCGATTGACCAGCTCGAGTGGGCGAGCGTATCTGGCGCGACGACGGGGCCGCCGCAGCCGTGGAGGGTGACGCCGTCCGCCACCGCGGTCACGTTGTCCGCATAGAGATTGTCGCTCATTCCGTCCGAGCAGACCCGCGGCGTCACATCCAAGGTCAGGCGTGGCGTTTCGAAGCGGCGGCCGTTCGGCGTCGCGACGGGCTCGGGCGCAGGCACCGAGAAGCCGCCGCCGGGCGTTTCATAGGTCATTCGCCCGCCGGCGATCTCGATCGACCAGAACGGCTCCGTCCCCAGCCCCGCATAAGGCTGTTCGGCCGCCACGAGCGTCGTGCAGGCGCTCAGCGCCAGGAGCAGGATCGGCAGCAGCTTCATCGGGACCCCATAGCTTTCGGCGCCGAACGGTCGATGAACGAATCAGTTCGCTCGGCGCCATTGGTTGACGACCTCGTACGCCATGACGGCGGCGGCCACGGCGGCGTTGAGGCTGTCGGCCTTCCCGAGCATCGGAATCTTCACCAGCGTGTCGCACTCCCGCTCATAGGCGGCCGGAAGCCCCGCCTGCTCGTTGCCCACCAGGATGAAAGCGGGCTTGCGGTAGCGCGGCTGCTGATAATCCTGCGCCCCAGCGAGGCTGGTTCCGATCAGCTCGCCATCGCCGGACCGGAGCCAGGCGACGAATTCGTCCCAGCGCGCCGCCGCGATACGCTGGGTGAACAGCGCCCCCATCGACGCGCGAACCGCCTCCACCGAGAAGGGGTCGGCGCACTCGTCGACCAGGATGAGCCCGCCCGCGCCGACCGCGTCGCCGGTCCTCAGGATCGTCCCGACATTGCCGGGATCGCGCAGCGCCTGGGCGACGATCCACAGCGGCGCTGGCGACCGGTCGAGCCGTTCGAGCGAGGTGTCGAAGGCGCGGTAGACACCGAGCACCGTCTGCGGATTTTCCTTGCCGGAGATCTTGTGGAGTATGTCGGGGCTGGTCTCGACGGCCTCGCCGCCGGCCGCTTCGGTGTCCTCGATCAGGCGGTGAAGCAGCGGGTGCGACGCGTCGGAATAAAAGAGCCGCTCCGGCAGCGTTCCGGCCTCCCGCGCTTCGGTTAGGATTCGCAGCCCCTCGGCGAGGAACAGCCCCTCGCGCCGCCGGTTCTTCTTGTCGCGAAGGCCGCGCGCCTGCTTGACGAGCGGGTTGGAAAAAGCCGTGACCTGGCGCGGCACCGGCTCAGGCGTCCTCGTGGAAGCGCGCCTCGACCAGCTCCGCCAGCTTCTCGACCGCCTGCTCGGCACCGGCGCCCGAGGCGCTGATGGTGATCGAATCGCCCATCGCCGCGCCGAGCATCATCAGGCCCATGATCGAGGTTCCGCACACGCTGGTCCCGTCCTTCTCGACCTCGACGGCGGCGTCGATCTGGGAGGCGAGGGTGACGAACTTCGCGCTGGCGCGGGCGTGGAGCCCGCGCTTGTTGCGGAGCGCGACGGTGCGGCTGACGCGGTTCAGGCCGCTGCCTCCCCGAGGATCTCGGAAGCGACGGAAATGTACTTGCGCCCGGCCTCGCGGGCGGCGGCGACGGCGGCCCGCACGTCGAGCGTCTTGCGCGCCCCTTCGAGGCGGATCAGCATCGGCAGGTTGACGCCGGCGATGACCTCGATCTTCTCCGTCTTCATCAGCGAGATGGCGAGGTTGGAAGGCGTGCCGCCGAACAGGTCGGTAAGGACGATGACGCCGTTGCCGTCGTCGACCTGGGTGATCGCCGCGGCGATGTCGTCGCGCCGCGCCTCCATGTCGTCGTCGGGGCCGATGCAAACGGACTCGATCCGCTCCTGCGGGCCGACGACATGCTCCATGGCGACGACGAACTCGGCCGCGAGTCGGCCGTGGGTCACCAGCACCAGACCAATCATTCGTTCACCTTGAAAGCCTCGTCCGCCCCAGTTCCCGCCGAGCCTGTCCCTGTCGAACCTGTTCCTGTCGAACCTGTCGCTGCGGATCGCTCGATGCCGTCGCGCGGCGGCGTCGCGAGGTCGCGATGGTCCACCGTGGGCGAAAAACCGGCTTCGCGCAACCGTTTCGCGACCCGCTCGGCGACGTGGACCGAGCGGTGTCTACCGCCGGTACAGCCGAAGGCGACGGAGACATAGGCCTTGCCCTCGGCCCGGTAGCGCGGAAGCAGGGTGAGGAGCAGGTCCTCGATCCGCCCGACCGCGTCGTCATAGACCTCGTCCCCGGCGATATGGTCGCACACCGCCCGGTCGAGCCCGGTGAGGTCCCTCAGCTCCTTTTCCCAGTGCGGGTTCCTGAGGAAGCGCATGTCGAACACCAGGTCGGCGTTGCGCGGAATGCCGCGCGCGAAGCCGAACGAGATGACGCTCAGCGCCGGCGAGTCCTCCTCGCCGCCGAACCGCGCCCGGATCTGCTGGCGCAGCAGGTTGGAATCGGTGTCGGTGGTGTCGATGACGTGGTCCGCCCACCGCTTGAGCGGCGCGGTCATGTCGCGCTCCTCGGCGATGCCGTCGGTCGCAGGCCGGTCCGGGGCCAGCGGGTGGCGGCGGCGGGTCTCGGAGTAGCGGCGAAGCAGCTCCGATCCGGCACAGTCGAGATAGAGCATCTCGATCGGCGCCTCATGCTCCTTCGCCAGCCGCTTGACCTGCCTGACGATCCGCTCGGCGTCGAAGCCGCGCGTGCGGCTGTCGAGGCCGATCGCCAGCGGCCGCTTGCGCTCGGCTCCCGCCGGCAGCGGCGTCGCCAGCAGGTGGTTGACCAGCGACAAGGGGAGGTTGTCCACCACCTCCCAGCCGAGGTCCTCCAGAGTCCTCAGCGCGGTCGACTTGCCGGCGCCGGACAGGCCGGTGACGAGCAGGATCCTCTTGGGGTCGGCCGAGCGGGGCATCAGGGGGAAAGTCCGAAAAGCTTGAGCGCGGCTTCTACCTTGAGCGGTGCCGAAGCCTCAAGGGCGCTGACAGCGACGGTCGGAATGGCAACGCCCGCGATCGTCCGCTCCTCGCCGCCGGGCGGCAGCCGCTGCGGGTCGGCGTCGAGGTCGACGAACAGCGCCACCGGAACGTCCTCCTCCGGCGCAAAGCCGACGATGCCGATGCCGCGCACTTCGAGCTGGCCGGCGATGGTCGGCGGCGCGGTGGCGCGCAACTGCCCGCCCTCGCGCCGGACGATGGTGTAATCGTCGCTGACCAGCCCCGCCCCGCGGTCGATCAGCCGCAG
>DASZEO010000182.1:0-7539 GCA_035940755.1 Allosphingosinicella sp.
CGCATTGGACGGCGACAGCAGGGCCGAAGGCGGCTCCCAGCCGGTCAGCGCCGGAGCACCTGCCTGATCGCGCTGCTTCCACGCTTCGGGGCAATGCTGGTCGAGCAGCTCGTAGCTGAGCGACAGGATGATCTCGAACCCAAGCGCCTTCGCCCGCGCCAGGAAATCCGAATGCCAGGCCGCGCAGGGTCCATTGAGCGGGGGGACAGTCACCAGCAACTGTCCCCCTTCCGCCGCCTCGAGCCGGAAATAATGGCTCATCCCGACATAATGGTTGATCAGCTTGCGGTAGCCGAGCTGGAGCACGTTGCGCAGCACCCGCGCCGGCGTCAGGTGGTAAAGATCGTCATAGCCGGTCGCGATCCTGAGCCTATGCTCCGGCACGATTGCGTCGCCGATCGCGAGCACCGATCCGGAGCCCTCACAGGCGATCCCGCTAAGCTCGGCCCAGCCTTGCGCCGGCGCCGGCAGCATCGTGTCCGCGCCGGTATAGCCCGGCGCCACCAGCGAGATGAACATCCGGTCGATGTCGCCCGCCCACAGCGGATCGTCGGCTTCCCAGCCGCCCGCCATGGCGTCGAAGTCGAGGCTGACAAGCGCGTCTTCCCCCGTCCCCTCGGCATAGTTCCACAGCCGCACGAACCAGCTCCGCGCCGCCCCGCTCTGGTCCCGCCCTTCGATCGTCAGCGTCGGCCCGTGCACCGCGTCGAGCGGCACGACGCCGCCCGAGCGCCAGCGGAACGAGAGCCGGCAGCGGCGGAAATCTCGCGCCGTCTCGTAGGCGAGCAGCGGATGGTCCCACCGGTCCTGCGCTTCCCAGATCAGCCCCGCGAGGTCGTTCGCGCGGTAGAACGCCGCCTCGACCCGAAGCGCGTTCGGCCCGGTCGTCACCGCCGAGGCCATCATCGGCCGCGGGAAATCGACGGTCCAGTAGCGCCCGTCGAAGCGCTTCACCGTCCCCGGCACCTTCGCGCTGCCGGGCGGCGCCAGCCAATGTCCCATCGCTCAATCCTCCACCCGCATCAGCGCGTGCTTGACTGCCCTCGCCACCTGGCGGCTCGACGCCTTGAGCGCCTGCGGCTCCGTCCCTGCCGGCGCGTTGACGGTGATGCTCAGGCGGACTTCGCGCGGCGCGCCGGCGGCGCCCGGTTCGATGCGGCCGCTCGCGGTCGGCACGAAAAGCTCCGGCCCCCGCTCGCCGACCAGGTAAGGCCGCCCCGGCGCGACCGGTCCGCCGATCGCCTTGCCCGGCGCTCCGGCCAGCGCGGCGAACAGGCTCGCCAGCGTCGGCCCGTTTCCCTTCCCGCCGCCGCCGCCGCCGCCGCTCAGGATCGCGGCGATGCCGTTGCGGATCGACGCGGCGGCGATCTCGGCCATCGCCGCCAGCGCCACCCGCTTCAGGTCCTCGACGCCCAATTTGCCGGTCCTGAGCGCCCGCACCAGCGCATTCTCCAGCACCCGTCCGGCCCGCTCGACGCCGGCCGCGAACGGCCCGTCCAGCTCGGACCGCATCGCCGCCACGTCCTTCGCGAATACGCCCGTATCGGCGCGCACGCTGACCACCAGCCGTTCGATCTCTTCATCCATCTTATCCTCCCCGGCACGGGGAGGGGGACCACCCGAAGGGTGGTGGAGGGGGCCCCTCGGCCGCGCTCTCGTCCGGAAACATCTCGATCAGTCGTGCGAGGTCTTCGCTTGAGGCAGCCGAGGTCTCGCCGCCGGTTAGCGCGCGCAGCACCGCCGCCAGCTCCGCGGGAGTCGCGCTCCAAAACTCCTCGGCCCGCCACCCCAGCAGCGCCCCAGCGAGACCGGCCAGGCGTTGCGCGGCTTCGCTAAACACGGCCTTGCAGTATCTGCTGCAGCAGCACCCGCAGCACCGGCGTCACCCTTGCAAGGCCGCCTTCCGCGACCGCCGCGCCGATCCGCTCGCGCGTGCAGCCTTCCGGGCGATCGGCGGCGCAATGCCAGAACAAGGCCGCCATCTCGCCCAGCTTGAGCCGGCCGTCGGCCGCCCGCTCGACCAAAGCGAAAAGCGGCCCCAATTCCTCCTCTGCCGCAACCAGCGCCTCGAAGCTGGGCCGAAGCCGAATCCGCTCGCCGCCCACCGTCAGGCTCGCCTCGCCGCGCATCGGGTTCGCCGGCCGGGTCACAGGCTCACCACCTCGCCCGAGCTTTCCAGGCTCAGGGCGTAGGTGCGCTCGCCATTATAATCGCCGGCATAATCCAGACGCGTCACCAGGAATCGGCCGCGCATGCGCTCGCCGCTCTCGAAGCTGAGCTCGTAATCGTCGACCAGCCCGGACAGGGCATGGCCCTTGATCCGGACCTCGGCCGCCGATCCGGTGAAGATGCCGCTCGCGCCGACGGATACCGATCGCACGCCCGCGCCGGACAGCAGCTCGCGCCAGGCGCCCGAATCCTTGCTGGTGACGTTCACCGCCTCGCCATTCACGGACATCTGCGTCGTGCGCATTCCGGCCACGGTCGCGAAGACGGGCGGCGCAGCGCCGTTGCCGACCTTCAGCAAAAAGGCGCTTCCTTTTTCTGCCGACATGGCTATTCTCCTTTTTTTCAAGCAGTTGGGGGATTGGCTATGATGATCTCGATGTTCGCCATGGCGGCCGCTGCAACGGCGATGCAGTCCGACACCACCCGTGCCTCGCGCGAGGCGTTCACCGCCTGCCTTCGCACCTACGTCAATCAGAGCATCGAGGCCGGTAAGTCGCAGGCCGATTTCGACCGCGACTATCCGCAGCAATGCACTCAGCAGCAGGCCGCGTTCCGGAGCGCCGTCGTCGCCCGCGAAACCGCGCTTCGGGCGACTCGCGGCAACGCCGAGTCGCAGGCCGATCTCGAGATCGAGGATGCGCGCGTGAACTTCAGCGAGCGCTTCGAACCGCCGCGCGGCGCCCAGCAGGCGCAGGCCGCCACACCCGCCGCCGCGGCCCCGGCCGCCGAGCAGGCGCAGGCTCAAACGCCGGCCCAGCCGCAGTAAGGCGCGGGCCGCCCGGAGGCAGCGCCGCGGACGCGAAGCGGCCCCGAAGCTGGCGCCGGAGTCGGCCCCGCCCGGACGGCGGGGCGGTCGGTGAAATCCGACCGAGCCCGACCGACGGCGCGGCTTTGCCGCGACGACCTTCTCACTCCGCGAGCATCCGCGCCCGGTAGTCGAGCGACGCGAGCCATGACCGGTCGCCGGCCGGCACGACCCGGCTGCGCACGAACGCGAGAGTGACGATCCGCCATCCGTCTTCGGCGCCGCCGATCGTCGCGATCGCCGCCTCCGCCTCCTCCAGGAGCCGGCGCAGTCGCCCCGGCTGCTCGCCGCGATCGCGCAACGTGACGGCAAGACGCACCTCGCGCCCCGTGCCGCTCTTGTGGCTCCAGTCGCTTTCCGGACTTGTCTCCACCGTCGCGTAAGGGAAAGAGGCCTGCACCGGCGAACTGGAATACCGCCCGTTCAGTCCCGCCACCGACTCGAGCGCGGCAAGCGCCCGGCGCGCCAGCGCTTCGCCCGCCGTCATCGCACCAGCTCCGAAAGCAGCCAGCGCAGCTGGGGATCGCGCGCATAGCGCTCGCCGAGCTGCCGCCCGACGAGCGCCAGCCCGTCCTCGACCTCTTCGACGAGGATTCCGGGCGGCACCTCCCGCCTCAAAGCGAAGCCCAGACGCCGGCGCCGCACCTGCGCACGCCTGCGCGCCAGCCGCTCGCCGCGGCCAAGCATCGTCTCGAACATGATTTCCTCCTAATGCAGGCGAAGCCGCCGCGACGGCCGCCACAGCGCCGTCACTGCGGCCGGCGGCGCGCTCGCCGCAATGTCATCCCTTGCGACGTACAGGTGGGCGGCGAGGCGGATCAGCCCCTGCCGGACGGCCTCGCCGACGCCGTTGGCGTCCGTGGCGAGCCCGGCGACATAGGTCACCCGCACCCGCTTCGCCTCCAGCGGCGCCAGCAGCCGCACCCAGCCTTCCGCAGCCGCGTCGATGTCGACCGCATAAGCACCCGTCGTCAGCGCGACGGCGCTTCCGTCGACGCTAAGCGCCGCCACGGTCTCGATCGCCCGCACCGGCGCCGCCGCGAGCCGGGTCCACGCCCTCGGCGCCGCCAGCACCTCATCGACGCGCCGCGCGATCAGCAGCCGGCCCAGGAAAGCCTCGCAGATGTCGGCGGCGCTTCGGATCAGCCCGGCGAGAAGCGCGTCCTCATCGCTGGTCTCGATCCGCAGATACGCCTTCACCTCCGCCAGCGAGACGGGAAGCCGGGGCGCCGGCTCGACCTCGATCTCGCCCATCACCGTTGCTCCACGCGCAGGCTGATCGAGCGGTCGTCGCTGCGCCCGTCCGATAAGGTGATGTGGTTGGAGACGCTGTAGACCCGCCCGGCTACTCCGCCGGTCAGGGTCGCCGCCGTCCGCGTCGAATCGAAGGCAGCGGCGTCGATGACGATGCCGCCCGCTTCCTGCGGCTCGACCGACCAGGCGCTTCCCGCGATGGTCTGTCCGGCAAGATAGCCGGCGCCCCAGTCGATGCCGTAATCCACCCGCGACTGCGGGTCCTTCAGGTAAAAGCTCATGTTACCGTCCTTCGCTTAGGGACGCCTGGCGCGAAGCGCCCGCTCGTCCGCCGTCATCGTTTCCATCCGCCCGTCGGCGCGCACCGGCGCGCGCCGTTCCGTCCGCACCCCGCCGGGATCGGGGCCGGCCGACACGACCAGGGTCGCGGCGGCAGCCGCCAGCGCGTGCGAGGCGATCGCCTGCCCGTTCATGCTCGTCTCCTTGAGGGATCCCGCCGCGTGGGCGAGCGATCAGCTGCCGATCAGCCCGTGCGCGATCAGGTCGTCGATCAGCGCCTTGACCCGCTCGGCGAGCTGCGCCGTCGTCACCGTCGACGTGGCGAAGCTCGTGCGCGTCGCCGTTCCCGTCGCTGCGCCCCAGCCGGTCCGCCGGCTCGACACGACCTGAGTCCCGTTCGCCTGAAGTGCGACGCCGCTGCCCATGACCAGCGAGGTCGCGGTCAGCCTAAGCGCCGTCGCCGACACCGTCGCGGTCGAGTAGATCTGGAAGAAGATGCTGCTTCCGCCGAACGCGAACGGCCGACCCAGGTCGGCGTCGTAATCGGCGCAGACCATGCCGCCGCTGTTGGTGCTGGTGTTGAACTGGAGCTCGAGGCCCTTGCCCGAGGTGAAGGTGGCGGGTCCGCTCGAGCGGATGCCGGCGGCGACGCTTTGCGCCGCGCTCCAGGAATTGGCGCCGTCGAGCAGCGGCACCGCGTTGCCCGAGGCGCCGACATTCTTCGTCGCCGCGCTGCCGAGCCCGAGCGTCGCCCGGCCGGCGGCCGCGTCGGCGTCGTCGGCCAGGCTTCGCCCAAAGCCGCTGAAGTCGGCGAGGGCCGCCGTGCCGGAGCCCGTGAAATAGGGCACCTTGTCCGCCGCGCTGGTCAGGCCCGCGATCGCGGAGAGCTCCGCGTCCGCCGCCTGCTTGCCGTCGAGCGCCGCCTGCAGTCCGCCGACATCCGCAACCGCATGCCCATGGCTTGCCGCCGCTTTGCCATCCAGCGCGGCCTGTAGCCCCGTCACCTGCGCGAGGGCATGTCCGTGGCTCGCCGGCGCTTTGCCGTCCAGCGCCGCCTGCAGCCCGGTCACCTCCGCGACCGCATGTCCGTGGCTCGCCGGCGCTTTGCCGTCCAGCGCCGCGTGCAGCCCGGTCACCTCCGCGACCGCGTGACTGTGGCTCGCCGTCGCTTTGCCATCGAGCGCCGCCTGCAGCCCCGCCACGTCTGCGACCGCATGACCATGAGCCGCGGCGGCCTTGGCATCCAGCGCCGCCTGCAGCCCGGTCACCTCCGCGACCGCGTGGCCGTGAGCGGCCAGCGCCTTCCCGTCGAGCGTGGCCTGCAGGCCCGTGACGTCCGCAACGGCATGGGCGTGCGCTGCCGCCGCCTTGCCGGCCAATGCGGCCTCGAGCCCGCCGACGTCGGCGAGAAGATGGTCGTGGTCGGCGCCGGCCTTGGCCGCAAGCGCCGCCTCCAGCCCCGGCACGTCCTCGAGGCCGCCGATCCCCGCCTCCTGCCCGGCATACCAGGCGGCCGCAACGGTGAGCGCCACCGACTTCACCCCGGGCGAAAAGTCGACCGCGGCGCCACCGTTCGACGAAGCCAGCGGGACCCGCAGCAGCGTGTTGCCGCTGCCCATCTCGCCCTCGCCCGTCTCCCACTCCTCGGGATGGTCGACACCCGCGATGGCATAGTGGAAGCGCGCGCCGGGCGGCACCGCATCGGCAAACCGCCGGTGCCCCGCGAGGGCGCCGGCGAGCGGCATGCCGCCGCTCCCGGTCCCAAAGCTCAACTCGCGCACCAGATCGGCAAAGAACAAGGTCATCGTAAGCGTCCTCGAAACTCCCCCTCCCTGCACGGGAGGGGCTAGGGGTCGGTACGAGCGAAGCGAGTGGGGGCAGGAGCGCCTTGCGGCGCACCCACCCCCGCCCCCTCCCTTGCAGGGAGGGGAGTCTAAGCGGCGAACTTGAGCAGCTTGATCGCCTCGCTGTTCGACACCTGGCCGCCGATCCGCTTGGTCGCGTAGAAGTGGACGAACGGCTTGTTGGTGAACGGATCCCTCAGGATCTGCGTCTCCGTCCGCTCCGCGATCAAATAGCCGGCGCGGAAATTGCCGAACGCCACCGACAGCGAATCCGCGGCGATGTCGGGCATGTCCTCGGCCTCCACCACCGGATAGCCGAGCAAAGTGTCGGGCTGCCCCGCCACCAGCCCCGGCTGCCACAGGAACGCGCCGTCGGCGGTCTTGAACTTGCGAATCCGCGACGCCGTCGCCGAGTTCATCACGAACACCGCACCCTGCCGGTAGGGCGGGCGCAGGCTCTGGACCAGGTCGATCAGAACGTCCTGGGCGTTGCTCGCCGGAAAGCCGCCGGCGACGCCGCTCTTGATGAACTGGAGCGTCCCGAACGGCCGCAGGCTGTCGACCTGGATCGAGTTCGGCGCGGCCAGGAACCCCCTGGGCCGGTTGACTCCCGATCCGGCGACGAACGCCGCCCCTTCGGCCCGGGCGAACTCGGTGGCGATCTCCTGCGCCAGCCACGCCTCGACGTCGAACGCCGCGTCGTCGAGCATCGCCTGGCTCGCCGCCGGATTGGCGTAGAGCTCGCCGAACGGCGGTGCGATCTCGATGAAGTTCGGCGTGTCCGTCTCCGGCCGCCCCGCCGTCTCCGAGACCCAGCCCGACGGCGTTCCGCCGGTCGTCACCAGCTTGCGGTAACCCGCCGAGCCGACCTTGACGACGTTGGCGATCGCCCGGATCGGCGAGATCGAGGTCAGCGCCTTGTCGATCCGCTCGTCCAGCTCCTCCGGCACCGCATAGCCGCCGGCCGCGTCGCTCGTCCCTGAGAGGGCCTTGAGCTCCACGCCCGCCTCGAGCCCCTTCCTCAGATAGCGCTCGACGAACGGCGAAGCGTCCGCCTTGGCGCCGCTCAGCGCGGGCCGGCCGGCCGCCACCGCGTCCTGGTCGATCCGCGCCTTCAGCGCCGCCACC
>DASZEO010000183.1:0-1685 GCA_035940755.1 Allosphingosinicella sp.
AAAAGGGTCAAGCCGCTGCGATTCTGAAAGCTAATGTGCTAATCGGGCCGCGAAAGGAATCGAACCTGATGCGCCTGTTGCTTCTGATCTGCGCTTTCCTGCTCGCCTCGCCGGCCGTGGCGCAGGAGCCCGAATGGCGAACAGCGCCCGAATATGACGTGCTTTTGCGCCCCTGGGCGTTCGAGCCGAACCCGATCCGGCTCGAGGCGGGGCGGCCGGTCAAGCTGCGCTTCGTCAACCAGGGGCAGGCGACGTTCAGCTTCTCGGCCGGCGACTTCTTCCGCAACGCCCGGGTCCGCTCGCGCGATTCGGACTTCGTTCGCGGCGGCCATTTGCGGCTCGCTCCCGGAGAGCGGCGCACCATCGCCCTGGTCCCGCAACGCGGCCGCTATCGCGTGCGCAGCGGCAACCTCATTCACCGCCTGCTCGGGATGAGGGCGCGCATCATCGTGGAGTGACGGCGATGGCCAAGGTGAAGATCCCCAAGCGAGTCGCCGGGGTGAAGATCCCGAAGAAGCTCCGCAAGAAGGCCAACAAGGCGCTCAAGCTCGCCGAAAGCCCGGTCGTCCGCGAGGTCGCCGCAGCGGCGCTCGGCGCGGGCGCCAAGTCGCGGGCCGACCGTGGGCGGGAGCCGCACGAGGGAACGCAGGTTCGCGGTCCGGCTCCGCCGCTGGCGGTGGAGGCGGAGCGGGTGGCCGAAGCGATTCGCGCCGCCGCGGCCGACGGAATCCGGCGCTTCCTGGAAGGGTTCGAGGAAGGCCTTCGCAAGGTCGCCGACGAGCTCGACGAGGAGCCGAAGCGCCGGGGCGGCGCTAACGGGTCTGAGGGACGCGCCGGGGCGGATTAGCCCGCCCGCGCAGCTGCCCCCGGACCGCCCCAGCCGGATAAGCGGCGTTATGCACGTTCACGTAGAATTCGTGCGGCTGCATCGTCATCTCGCGCGCCAACCCGGGGTCGACGGCAGCGCAGCCACCGCTCCGGCCCGCCGCGTCCGGCGTCGCGAGCGGCACGACCGGCGGACCGGCGGTTCCGGGCGCGCCGCGGTGGATGTGGGCGCCGGTGGCCGGCTCGATCTCGCGCACGAACAAGGTCCAGCAGACCCGCGACTGGGCCGGCTCGACGCGGATCTCGGCGGTGCCGGTGCCGTCGGGGTCGCCGGGCCCGGGGAAGGCCTGAAGCCCCGTCAGAGTGACGGCGGCATCGGTGCGCGGCGGCCCCGGCGTGGCGCAGCCGCTCGCGAAGAGCGCCGCCGCGCCCGCCGATATCATCGATGCTTTCATTCGTCCTGCTCCTTCGTCTCGAGCCACCGCCGAAGCAAAGTGTGGGCGATAGCGAAAGGCGGCGGCGCAAGGAACGGCGCCTCGCCGTCTCCCGCGAGCGCGGCCTCGACACCGGCACGGTCGACCCACATCGCGTCTTCGAGCTCGTTGCGGTCGAGCACCAGCGCATCGTCCTCGGCACGGGCGCGGCAGGCGATCATCAGCGAGCCGGGGAAGGGCCAGGGCTGGCTGGCGACGTAGCGGATGTCACTCACTGTCAGGCCCGCTTCCTCCATCAGCTCGCGGGCCACGGCTTCCTCGATCGATTCGCCCGGCTCAACGAAGCCGGCGAGCGCCGAATAGCGGCCGGCGGGATATTGCGGCTGGCGGCCGAGCAGCACCCGGCCCTCATGCTCGGCCAGCATG
>DASZEO010000184.1:0-7280 GCA_035940755.1 Allosphingosinicella sp.
CCCTGCGGGCCGGCCGAGCCCCAGCGGCGGAAGCTGCGCGTGTCGATGTGGAATCGCGTGAAGCTGTAGAAGCCGAGCCCCGCCCCGGCGGCGGGGCCGAAGCGGGCATGCATCGGACAGACGCGCTCGAACAGCTGGCGGCGGGTCAGCGGCGCCTTCGGGACCAGGTCGAGGGCGAAGAAATCGAGGTGCGCGCTCCGGTCCGAGCCGCGGGCGCAGGCGTTGAGCGCCGGGTTGCGGTAGCCCGAGACGGCGTCCACGTCGCCGACCGCGGGCTTCACGCGGTCGCGGATGAAGCGGAGCGTGTCGACCATGCCGGGCCACAGCCGGAACGGCGGCACCTCGAACGGCTGGCCGCCGCACTGGCGCCACATGCTCGCGGTGCGGATCAGCTGATAGGTGGGAAGGACGCCGCGCACGCCCGTCACTTCCTGCCAGCTTTCGAACGACAACACCTGGGCGCGCCGGCCGGGGCCGCCCTCGGCGAGCCACGCCTGGTATTCGGCTTCGCCCTGGCCGTCGGGGAGTTCCTGCGCGGCAGCGGGCGCCGCGAACAGGATCGGCAGGGTAAGGAGGATCGCTCGGACCATGCCGCCGCTATAGCAGCGCTGCGGCCGCGCGTGCACCGCTCTCGTCAGGCGCTGGGATAGATGAAGGCGCGGCGGCTCTCGGTCAGAGTGATCGGCGAGAGCGAGAAGAAGATGAAATTGAGCTGCACCGTATAGCTCGCCGAGATGTCGGCATAATTCGCGCTGTCCGAAGTGCCGTAGGTGACGGTCGGGGTCGACATGTTGGCCGGATCGAGGCCGAAGCGCGAGCTGGTGATTCGATTGCGGATCCGGGCCGTCCGTTCCTCGGGGGTAATTGCCTGGCGCGGGTCGAGGGTGGCGAAGCGCGCGCCCTCGGCGACGGCGTTGCGAAGGCCGGCATTGGCCATGAACAGGATGCCGAGCTGGGCGATGCCGATGATCAAAAGGATCAGCGCCGGAGCGACCAGCGCGAACTCCATCGCGGCGGCGCCGCGCTCGTTGCGGCGAAGGGTGCGGGACAGCTTGTTCATTGGATCCTCAAGGCTGCGGAGGCCGAGATCGGGACCGGGCTTCCGCCGAGCGGGCCGTAGTTGAAGCGCGGCGTGTAGGTCGAGTTGATGGTCACCTGGACATAGCGCGATGTCATCTGCCCAGTTGGGCAGGTGCCGGTGAAGTCGGTCTGCCGGACGCGGTCGCATTCGAGCCAGTTGTCGACGGTGACGTTGCTCTGCGGGACGCCGGCGCCCGCCGCGGCCTCGGCCTTGAGGAACTGATAGTCCGTCTGGACCGAGCCGACCGCCACCTTCTCGAGCGACCGGAACGCCGCACTCTCGAGCGTGAGCTTGCGCGAATAACCCATCGAAAGGTCGCTCACCCCCATCACCATCACCGCCAGGATCGGCGCGAACAAGGCGAATTCGATGACGCTGGCGCCACCCTCGTCGCGGCCCAGGGCCAGCAGTCGACCAAGGCGAGCGGCCACCATCGTCAGCCCACCAGCCGCACGAAATTGGCGTCGAACGCCTGCGCGCCGCCGTTAGTCGGGCAGGTGTTCTGCACGGTGCTGTTGCCGCTGAACACCAGCCGGCGGGCGACGAGCTGGAGGCATTCCGTGTGCATTCCGGTATTGCCGTTGAACAAGAGCTGCCGGTTCGGGAAGTAGAACCCGCCGCGATAGGTCGTCGCGCTGTTTCCGTTGATCGTGGACGAGCCGTATACGGTGCGGCGGTCCTGGTACATCAGCAGTCCCTTGTAGGTCCCGCTGTCCGGTGCGGTTATGTTGAGGACGGCATTGCCGTGCATTTCCACCTGAGCGATGCTCGTCGGGTCGGTCGCCGCGGTTCGGCTGGTTAGCACGAACGTGATGCCGCTGGCTCTCACGTCGGCTTGGGCGCCGAAGTCAAGTTTGCCCCCATCGATGATGACCGTCGAGTTGGCGGGGAAAGAGATCGTTCCGCCGATATCGGCACCGCGCCAGCAGAAGACGCCCGGCATGCCCGGCACCGCGTCGGCGGCAGTGATCGTCACATCCTTGCCGGCACCCGGCTGAACATTGAGCTTACTGTTGTTGCATCCGGACGGAACGGTCGGGTCGGGGATGCTCGCATAGGGATCGGGTGTCGGCGGCGAATAGGGCAGCAGGGTCGTGCCGTTCGCGTAGCTGCTGCTCGAGGGCACCCCCCCCACCGCCGCGACGGGGCTGGCGACGATCGCGGAGCTGCCGCCGGCGGTAACCGCTGTTGCGGCGGTCGAATTGCTGACGACGCCGCACCCGAGATTGACGAAAGTGCTGCCGGAGAAGGAGATGGCGGTGACGTTCGTATTCTCCAGCGCCACCATGCAATATTGGCCGCTGAAGACCGCCGCCGCGGTCGCCTCCACCCGCACGGTCATCGTCGAGCCCATGAAGAAGGAGATGAACGGCACCGAGCGCTGCGCCGTCAGCACCACCCGAACCGCGCGGTTGTTGCCGGCGAGGGGGCCCGCGGTGGGCGCATTCTCGATGACCGGGCTGCCGCTCAGCGTCACGTCGTTGTTGAGCGCCAGGTCATGCGTGACGGAGGTGGCCGCGGACTGGCTCTGGAGGACGGCATAGGCGCCGGCGATCGCCGCGGAATCGGCCGCCCGCTGCAGCTGGCGGCGGGCAAGGCTCACCTGGATAGTGTCGACGCCGATCGCGGCTGCCCCGATCACCAGCGGCAGCGTCGCCGCACAGACCACCAGGGCGTTTCCGCTCTCGTTGCGCGCCAGTCGCTTCAGCCATTTGAGCGGTTGCATGCTGTCCATCCCGGCCTCGAAGGCCTTTTTGAAGCGATACGAGCGTCGGCCTCTAGGGGAGCGTGGTTGCCATGCTGTTAGAGCAGAGAGTTAACGGCGGATTCGCCTTGTTCGGACGAATGGCGGTTGGCGAAGCGCGGCTTTAGCGGCTAGGCACTCAGCCATGACGACACCGATCCAGGTAGACCTGCCGCACCGGCTCGGCGCCGAAGAAGCCAGGCGCAGGATCGACGGCGGCATGGGCCGCCTCAAGGATTTCATTCCCGGCGGCGGCGAGGTCCAGTCCGCGTGGACGGGAGACCGGCTGGACCTGCAGGTGACGGCGATGGCGCAGACGGTGACGGCGCAGCTCGACGTGCGCGACACCTTCGTTCGCGTGGAGCTGGTGCTTCCGCCCAGCCTCGCTTTCTTCCGGCCGGCGGTCGAAGCGGCGCTTCGCCGCAAAGGCGGCGACCTCCTCGAAAACCGCTCCGGCTCCAGCAAGACCTAGCACGGGCAGGCATGCGGCACGTCGCCATCATCGGGTCCGGGCCGGCCGGCTATTACAGCGCCGAAGCGCTGCAAAAGCAGCTCGGTGAAGAGGTTCGCGTCGACGTCATCGATCGGATGCCGGTCCCTTACGGCCTGATCCGCTTCGGAGTCGCGCCCGATCACCAGTCGATCAAGGCGGTTTCCAGGCGCTACGAGAAAGTGGCGCTGTCGGACAATGTCCGCTTCGTCGGCAACGTCCTGGTCGGCCGCGACGTGTCCATTCCCGAGCTGCTCACCCTGTACGACGCCGTCATTCTCGCCACCGGCGCGCCCAACGACCGGCCGCTGGACCTGCCGGGCGGCGACCTGCGCGGAGTGATCGGCTCGGCGGCTTTCGTCGGCTGGTATAACGGCCACCCCGAATTCGCCGGCCTCGAACCGCCGCTGGACGTCGCCGCTGCAGCGGTGATCGGCAACGGCAACGTGGCTCTGGACGTAGCCCGGATCCTCGCTAAGACGCCCGCCGAGTTCGTCGGCTCCGACATCGTCGCTCACGCGTTCGAAGCGCTCGGCAATTCGGCGATCCGCACCATCCACGTGCTCGGGCGGCGCGGACCGCACCAGATCGCCATGACTCCCAAGGAGCTGGGCGAGCTCGGCCATCTGGAGGACGCGGTGCCAAAGGTGGAGGCGGAGGATTTCCCGCCCGACCTCGACGACGCCTTGCTCGAGCCCGGCCTTCGCAAATCGGTGTCCCACCTTCGCGACTTCGCACGCCTGGAGCAGGGGGCGAAGCGCAAGTCGATCCTGTTCGATTTCTTCGCCAAACCGGTGGCGGTGGAGGGGGACGGGCGGGTCGAGCGGCTGATCCTCGAGCGCACGCGTCTGGACGAGCGCAAGGCGGCGGTCGGCACCGGCGAAACCTATGCCATCGAGTGCGGCCTGGTCGTCACCTGCATCGGCTATCAGACGCCGCCGATGGAGGGGGTGCCGTACGAGGCGGATCGCGGGCGCTTCGCCAACAGCGAAGGGGTGATCGGCGAAGGCCTTTACTGCGTCGGCTGGGCGCGGCGCGGGCCCACCGGCACGATCGGCACCAACCGGCCGGACGGCTATGAGGTGGCGGAGAAGATCGCGGCCGATCTCGGCGCCCGCAGCGGGCGCAAGGAAGGCCGCGCCGGGCTCGACCGGCTGCTCGACCAGCGCGGCGTCGACATCGTCACCTTCCGCGACTGGCAGCGCATCGAAGCGGCCGAGGCGGCGCGGGCGCGGGAGGGCAGCCCGCGCGAGAAGTTCATCGCCGTCCAGGAAATGCTCGGCGCCCGCGGCCGGTGAAGCCGGCGCCGCTCGGCCATTGCCAATCCCGAAGGATTGGGGATAGCGTTCCCCTCCTTCCAGGGTCCTCGGGGGCTTCATGACCGCGACTGCCGGCCACGTTTTCGTCAGCCACAGCTCGGACAATCGCGAGCTGGCCAACGAGCTCGCCGCCTTCCTGGAGGGCAAGGGCATCAAGATCTGGATCGCGCCGCGCGACGTGCGCCCGGGCATGGACTATTCGGAGCAGCTGCAATGGGCGATCGAAGGCTGCATCGCCTTCGTCGTTCTAGTCACCGAAATGGCCAACAAATCGCCCTATGTCCGTGCCGAGACGGAAATGGCGTTCAGCACCAGCAAGCCGATCTTCCCGGTACGGATCAGCGACATCCAGCCGGCCGCGGGCCTGGCGCTGTTCCTGAAGATCCGCCACTGGACCGACGCCTACGGCGCCCGCAAGGCCGACGCTCTCAACCGGCTGACGCTCGAGCTGCAGGCCCTGACCGCCGCCGCCGCGCCCCCGGCTGCGGCCCCGGCTGCGGCCCCGGCGCCCGCCGCGCCCACGCCGGCGCCCGCCGCGCCTGCGCCCTATGCTCAGGCCGGCGGAGCCGCCCTCATGGCGACCGCAGCCGCCCCGGCCGCCCCGCCTCCCCCACTCGCTCCGTCCAGCCCGAAGGAAGAGGAACGGTGGCGCGCTGCCGTCGGGCCCAAAGCTGACTTCTATATCGAGCGCTGGCGCCGGATGGAGGCGAAGAACAGCGCCTATGACTGGAACTGGGCGGCCTGCCTCGCCAGCCTTTACTGGTTCGCCTACCGAAAGATGTGGGTGCCGATGGCCGGCCTCGCGGCGGCGTTCGTCGTGCTGGGGCTGCTCGGCACGCCCAGCCCGGTGATGGGCAAGGTGACCTTGTTCCTCAGCATCGGCCTCACCTTCGTCACCGGCGCGTTCGGCAACGACCTCTACCGAAAGCATATCGCGAAGCTGGTCGGCCAGGCCTCGTCTCTCGACGATCCGGCGGCGCTGGAGCAGCTGAGCAGGCGCGGCGGAGTGTCGGTGCCGGCAATGGCAATCGCGATTGCGGTGACAATTCTGCTGACGGGGCTCGCGGTGGCGGCAACGGCCATAAGGATGCGCCAGCAGGGGCTTCTCGAGGGTGGCAACCAGTTCCAGCCGCAGCCCACGAACCAGTTCCAGGGCACCACTCCGCCCTTCGAGCAGCAGCAACCGGTCGATCCCAACCAGGGCGTGAGCGATCCGCCGCTGGAGGAGGATTATCCGCCGATCGACGATCCCGCTTACGTGCCGCCGCCGGAAGAGGGCAGCACCGGCGATCCGGGCGACAAGCCGACCGGGTAGCCGCGCCGCCGGCGCTTGAACTCGCCCGGGCCGGACCCTATAGACGCCGGGCCCCGCCGGCCCCAGGGCCGCGCGCATCGGTCGGGGAGTAGCTCAGCCTGGTAGAGCACTGTCTTCGGGAGGCAGGGGCCGGAGGTTCGAATCCTCTCTCCCCGACCATTTTACCTGTCCGCGTTCAGGCTCCGGTCAGGCTTCTGACAGCAGGACCGGTCCGCTGATCCCTCTTTTCGACCGAGCGCAACTTGACTCGCGCACGAAAATCAGGCGATTCAAGGCGAAACTCAGTCGGAGGCGCGACCATGTTCAAGGTTCTTACGATCACGGCGGCGCTCGCCGCCACTGCGGCAGTGGCTCAATCGCCTACGGATGCGCCGGCGCGCAGCGGCCCCAGCAA
Source organism: Allosphingosinicella sp. (assembly GCA_035940755.1). GTDB lineage: Bacteria > Pseudomonadota > Alphaproteobacteria > Sphingomonadales > Sphingomonadaceae > Allosphingosinicella. The sequence goes on from DASZEO010000184.1 coordinate 6,344, forward strand.
CGATCCCGACGAGATGGTCTGCGTCAACGAGTCGGTGATCGGCTCTCGCCTCAACCGCGTGCGGGTCTGCCGCACCCGCGCCGAATGGGCCGCGCACCGCGCAGAGACGCGCAAGACCGTCGAGCGCGTCCAGCTCAACAAGCAGACAACCGCCCGCTAGAGTTCGTCCTGCCGCCGCCGCGCGGCCTCAAGCCCGGATCATCCGCTTGGCCGGTTGCCGGCTGCCTTCCTGTTTGCCGTGCGACCTCGCGGCTGCGGCAAGCAGATGCTTCTGGATCTTGCCGGCCGAGGTGCGCGGGAAATCCGCGACGAACTCGAAGCTCTTCGGGACCTTGTAGCCGGCGAGACGCTGACGGCAGAAGCGCGCCAGGTCGTCGGCGTCGGCTCGAGCGCCGCTCGCCAGCTGAACGTAGGCACGCGCCACCTCGCCCCACCGCTGATCCGGTTCCGCGACGATGGCCGCGTCGGCGACCGCCGGATGCCCGCAAAGCACGTTCTCGATTTCGATCGGATAGACGTTCTCGCCGCCGGAGATGAACATCTCCTTCCGCCGTCCGACCACATGATAGAAACCTTCGCCGTCGCGGCGGGCGAGATCGCCGGAGCGCAGCCAGCCGTCGGCGGTGAAGGCGGCGCGCGTCGCCTCGGCGTTGCGCCAGTAGCCTGGGGTCACGGCCGGGCCGGCGAAGAGCAGGTCGCCGACCTCGCCGTCCGCGACGTCGCGCCCGGCGCCGTCGACGATGCGCACGCTGCACAAGAGCTGCGGCTTGCCGACGGAGCCGATCTTCGCCCAGGCATCGGCCGGATCGACCAGGAAGGCGGTGGGCCCAGTCTCGGTCATGCCCATGCCGTTGCAGACGCGCACGCCCAGGTCGCGGTAGCGCTCGACGACGCTGTCGGGCAGCGGCGCCCCGCCGCAGCCCCAGTGGCGGATATG
>DASZEO010000185.1:0-4926 GCA_035940755.1 Allosphingosinicella sp.
GCGGTGGACCAAAGCCTCGCGCGGCGCCGTCGCGGCGCCGGGGAGATCGAGCGGCACCTTGTGCGTGGCGATCGGCACTGAGACGATGAACATCACCAGCAAGACCAGCATCAGGTCGATCAAGGGCGTGGTGTTGATCATTGGCGGCGTTTCAAACGAAGCGGTTTGCACGTGAGTCATGGCGGCCGCCTGCGACCGAATGATATAACATTTCAGAACGAAGCGAAAGCGGCATCCGCAGCTATTGGCACAGGAGCGAACGCTGGCTTAGTGCCTCCCCCAGATGCACCACTTCGACGTCATCATCGTCGGCGCGGGCCACGGCGGCGCCCAGGCGGCAATTGCTCTGCGCCAGCTTGGATTCAGCGGCAGCCTCGCGCTTGTCTCGCAGGAGCAGGAGCTGCCCTATGAACGGCCGCCGCTGTCGAAGGACTATCTGGCCGGCGAGAAGCGGTTCGAGCGGATGCTGATCCGACCGCCCGAATTCTGGAACGACCGTCAGGTGGAGCTGCGGCTCGGACGGCGCGTGACCAAGGTCGAGCCGGATGCGAGGCAGGTCGTGTTCGGAGACGATGAGGCGCTGGAATATGGCGCCCTCGTCTGGGCGGGCGGCGGCGTGCCTTTTCGGCTCAATTGTGCCGGCGCCGGCCTGAGCGGCGTTCACGTCATCCGCAGCAAGGCCGACGTGGACGGCCTGACCGCCGAATTGCCGAGCGCCGAGAAGGTCGCAATCGTCGGCGGCGGCTATATCGGGCTCGAAGCCGCGGCGGTGCTGACGAAGCTCGGCAAGCAGGTGACGGTCGTCGAAGCGGCGGACCGGGTTCTCTCGCGGGTCGCGGCCGAGCCGCTGTCGCGCTTCATCGAAGCCGAGCACCGCAGGCACGGCGTTACGCTGCGCACCGGCGCCAGCGTGGACCTCATCGAAGGCGATCGGGGCGCGGCAAGCGGCGTCGGGCTCAGCGACGGCACGCGCATCGCCACCGATGTCGTGATCGTGGCGATCGGCATCGGCGCCGCCGCCGAGCCGCTCCTCGCGGCGGGAGCGGAAGGATCGAACGGAGTCGATGTCGACGAGCACTGCCGCACGAGCTTGGCCGGGGTCTATGCGGTCGGCGACTGCGCGGCCCATCGCAACCGCTTCGCCGGCGGGGCTCGCCTGCGGCTGGAATCCGTGCAGAACGCCCACGACCAGGCGACGACTGCCGCCAAGGCGATTGCGGGGGTGCCGGAACCCTATGAGGCTTTGCCCTGGTTCTGGTCGAACCAATACGACCTCAGGCTCCAGACCGTCGGGCTCTGGCACGGCTATGACGAGTTGATCGTCCGCGGCGATCCCGGCCAACGCAGCTTCTCCGTCGTCTATCTGCGCCAGGGGCGGGTGATCGCGCTCGACTGCGTGAACGCCGTCAGGGACTATGCGCAGGGCCGCAAGCTGATCCTCGAGGGCTCACGGCCGGACCGGGCCACGCTGAGGGATCCGGCGGTCCCGCTCAAAGAGTTCGCTTCCTGAGCGGCCGTCACCACCAGGTCGCGTAGAGCGCGATCAGGATCAGGATCACGCCGAGGCCGGCGATGTTGAACGTCGCGGGCGTGGCGAAGCTGACGTCGCGCGTCACGATGTGGTTTGTCTCCGCCCTTGCCCTGGTCGCGAGCGACGTGACGACGGCAAGGCCGAGCGAGGCGAGAAAGACGAGTCCCATTCGGTCCATGAAGGGCAGGCTCGGCCAGTACATGTAGGCGAGCCACGAGAGCAGGACCGACGAAACCGCCGCCACGATCGCGCCGGCTTCGGTGCCGCGCTTCCAGAACAGGCCGATGATGAACATCGCGACGATGCCCGGCGTGAAGAAGCCGGTGAATTCCTGGATGTACTGGAAGCCCTGTTCGAAGCTGCCGAGGAACGGCCGGGCGGCGAGCACGGCGATGGCGGTCGCGGCGACGGCGGTGATCCGGCCGACCAGCACCAGGTGGCGCTCGCGCCCTTCCTGCGCCGGGTCCTTCTCGACCCCGCTGCCGGGGACGGCAATATCGCCCTCCTGCACCGGGACGCCGGGCGCCCGTCGGAACTTGGCGTAGACGTCGAGGGTGAAGATGGTGGCGACCGAATTGATCTTGGATGCGGTCGAGGCGATGATCGCCGCGACCAGCGCCGAGAAGACGAGGCCGAGGATGCCCGTCGGCAAATAGCGCATCATCGTCGGATAGGCTTCGTCGGGACGCGCCAGGCCAGGGGCCAGCATCACCGCGGCGATGCCCGGGACGACGACGATGACCGGCATCAGCAGCTTGAGGTAGGCGGCGAAGACCACGCCCTTCTGCGCCTCGCCGATGCTCTTGGCGGCCAGCGCCCGCTGGATGATATACTGGTTGAAGCCCCAGTAGCTTAAATTCGCTATCCACATGCCGCCAACGAGGACCGAGATGCCCGGCAAGTCCTTGTAGAAGGGATTGTCGGGCGACAGGATCATGTCGAAGTGCGAGGGTAGCTCGGTCGACAGGCGATGGAAGCCGCCGAGGATGCCGGCGTCGCCGCCGAGCTCGTTGAGGGTGATTCCGGTGACCATCAGCCCCCCGAGGACGAGCAGCGTCACCTGGACGATGTCGGTCATCGCCACCGCCTTGAGCCCGCCGTAGAGCTGGTAGAATAAGGCGAAGGCGCCCAGCGCGAAGATGGCGACGTCCTGGTCGACGCCGGCGACGCGGTTCACCGCGATCGAGCCGAGCCACAGGATCGAGGTCAGGTTCACGAAGATGTAGAGCGCGAGCCAGAACAAGGCCATCAGCGTGCGGATGTGCGGCCCGAAGCGCTGCTCCAGGAATTGCGGCATCGTGTAGATGCCGTTGCGAAGGAAGATCGGCAGGAAGAACTTGCCGACGATCAGCAAGGTCAGCGCGGCCATCCATTCATAGGAGGCGATGGCGAGGCCGATTGCGTAGCCCGAGCCGGACATGCCGACGATCTGTTCGGCCGAGATGTTGGCGGCGATGAGCGAGGCGCCGATCGCCCACCAGGGCAGCGAGCGCGAGGCGAGGAAGTAATCCTCAGTATCCTTTTCCTCGCCCTTCTTGCCGCGCGAGACCCACTGGGCGAGCGTGAAGATCGCGATCGCGTAGAAAACGACCACGACGATGTCGATGGTGGCAAGCTGCACGTTGATCCTCCCGCGCCGCCGCCCATTCGTTCCGATGGGTCGGGACGGGCGGCCGTTGCCGCCCATTCGGAGGAATTATAGTATTGATCCGACTTGTCCAGCAGTGAACAGTGGATTGGGGGCAAGGGGGTGGCAATGGACGTGAACAAGGATCATGCTTCGCGCCACGTGGCGGCCGCGCCGGGCCGCAATCTGACCTATGCCATGCTCGAGGAGGTGGGGCGGACGATCGTGACCGGCGGCTATGACGGCCGCACCTTCCCGACCGAGGCCGAGCTCGCCAAGCAGCATTCCGTGAGCCGCTCGGTGACGCGCGAGGCGGTCAAGATGCTGACCGCCAAGGGCCTGCTGACGGCGCGCCCGCGCAAAGGGACGACCGTCCAGCCGGCCACCTATTGGAACCTGTTCGATCCCGACGTCCTGCGCTGGCTGCTCGAGCGCAAATTCTCGCTTCGCCTGCTGCGCCAGTTCAACGAGCTTCGCGTCGCCATCGAGCCGGCGGCGGCGGCGCTGGCGGCCCGGGCGGCGGACGCCGCCGCCGTCGCCGCGATTCAGGAGGGCTATGCCCGAATGGAAGCGGCCGAAGCGGGCACCGACGATCCGCTCGAGTCCGACATCGCCTTCCACATCGCCATCCTCAACGCTTCGGCCAACCCTTTCTACATGCAGTTTCGCGATGTCGTGGCGACGGCGCTCCACACGTCGATCCGCTTCACCAACCGCTTCAAGGGGCGCACGGCGAGCCTCCCGGCGCACGGCGCGGTGCTCAAGGCCATCCAGGCGCGCGACCCGGAGCGGGCGCACGCCGAAATGGCGAACATCATCACCGAGGTGATGGAGCTGATCGCCGACGCGGAGCGGACCGAGCCCGCCGCTTAGCGGCCGCGTGGCGTCACTTCAGCGCGCCGCGGGCTGCGAGCGAAGCGCCCGGAAGATCTCGGCCTCTCGCTGCCGGTAGGGCGTGCCGTCGGGGCGGATCAGGTCGTGAAACCAGATCGTCGGCTGCTGCAGCGTGTAGGGCCGCTGCCAGCTGTCCCACGGCAGATGGGTCTGGATGTCGCCTTGGACGAGGCCCCAGTTCACCATGCCGATATTCTCCCGCCTCGCGACGGGGAGCACCGCGTCGACCGTCGAGCCGGCGCTTCGCGCCATCCACTCGGTGCAGATGAGCGGTCGGCCGTAGGCGCGCAGCTGCGCCGCGCGCCGTTCGAACTGCTCGGGCCAGCCGTAATCGTGGAAGGTAATGACGTCGGATTGAGTCAGCTGTGTGCGCTGGATCGCGTTCAGCGCGGTGGAGTTTGGAGACCAATCCTCTCCCGCCCAGATGCCACTCGTAAGCGGCTGGATCGGCCGCCTGCTGCGGGCCCAATCGAACATCCGCGGCAGCAACGTCTCGATCCGCTGCCGCTCCTGCGCCAGCTGGGCCTCTTCGTACGTGCCGCCGCCTTCGTTGTCGGGCTCGTTCCAAAGGTCCCAGGCGAGCACGCGCTCGTCGCGCGCGAAGGTACCGACGATATCCTCGACATAATGGCGCAGCCGCGCCTCCTGCGCTGGATCGATGAGGTCGCGCCGGCCGGGGCTCTGCACCCAGCCGCTATTGTGCACGCCGGGGATCGGGCGGTGCTGCGGACCGATCACCGGGTCGGGATCCCAGCAGCTGTCGAAGAAGACGAAGATCGGGCGGATGCCGTGCCGCGTCGCGATGGTCAGGAACTGGTCCATCCGCCGCTTGAAGCCGCGCGGGTCCTCCGAATAAGCCAAATCGTGAAGGAAG
>DASZEO010000186.1:0-7038 GCA_035940755.1 Allosphingosinicella sp.
CGACAGGCGCCGGCCGCCTCTCCTGGATTGGTTGCACTTCAAGCGCAGGCGGGGCGGGACCCGCCGTTTGGCCGCGGCGGGTTGGGGGATCGCTCGCCTGCGCTAAGCGGCGTAGGCTTCGCTGCCTGCGAAAGGATAGCGCCGGACGGTGCGGATGATCTGGCCGCCGGCGATCAGCGGCGCGCTCTCCAGCGGCAGGGCGGTGCCGCAAAAGGCGCATTCGGCCATGATCCTGCCGATATACCAGTGCGTGCGGCCGCAGCCGGGGCAGTAATTGGTCTCGTGATCGCGATAGACGATATGGTATCCGCGTTGCGCCAGCGGGGGGACCAGGCTGCCACCACGGGCCTCAAGCACATTCGTCGCCATACTCCGGCTCCTTCCAACAAACTTGGCGGCTCAACGCCGGGGGAGACTCAGAAGTTTCATGGATTTACGGTGAACGGAGTGCTGCTGCGGCCCTGTTTCCCCTCCGCCGTGCCGCGATTGGACGCGAAAAACCCCAGCGGCGAGTCGTTTTGAAGCCGCGATGAGCCGATCCTCAGCGTCCTGAATTTCACGCCCCACCTGCGACTTGGCGCGGCCGGAACTGTTCCCTACCGCCGCGGGTTCGTTACGGCGATGGTTGAACCTGTCTCAGACAGCGCGCTTCGGCGGCGCCGACGGGCCCTTTCCTGGGCGGGCGCCGGCGCCTTGCTTGCGGTGCTTGTCGTGGGAGCGGCGATCCTCGACGGCAGCCGCGAGCCGCCGCCCGCGCCCCCCTCGGCGCTTGAGCGGGTGGCGACCAAGAACGACGATGCGGCCGCCGAGGCCGCCGCGCGGATGAAGGCCCGGTCCGAAGCCGCCGCTCGGGCGGCCGACGCGCGGATCGCCGTGCCGGGCGACGGCAATCCGGCGGCGCCCGACCCTAATTCGAGCGCGCCTGCGCCCTGAGCGCCGGCCCGTCGGCTTCCTCTTCGATTTCGCCGGGCACGAGCCAGCGCACGCCCCCCGGCGCGGCCGGATCCGCCTTCGCCTGGTTGGCGGCGACCGCATCGGCGAGCGCGGCTGCGCGCGATTGTCTCCACGGCCCGGTGAGGACGGGCGTGCGGTAGCGGTAGCGGGCCAACGCCTTCCCCTTCCGCGTGCAACAGTCTCCCCGCCGCCGCCCTTCCTGTCGCTGCCGGCGATCTTTTTTTGCTCCATTCCGGTACTCGGCGCCGCGAGCGCAGGGGCCGATTTGCGCTTTGGGCCGCACCGGCCTATGCACCGCTTTCGCGGCCGGAAGAGCGCTTCTTCGCCCGAGTCGCCGGCCGGCCCAGTAGCGAGACCCCTGAATGTCCACCCACCACGAATTCTATGTCGAGCGCGCCTCCGCCGCCCGGCGCGAGGCCGAAGCCGCCACGCTCGACAATGTCCGCGACCGCTGCCTTCGCGCCGCCGCCGCCTGGGACGAGATGGCCGCCCGCGCCGCCCGCACCGAGCGGATGCGCGCCGAGGCCGAAGCCAAAAAGGCGCTCGAGGCCGCCGCTCCCGCTCCGGCTCCGGCCACAGCCTGAACCCACCCGCCGCCTGACGGCGTCTCCCGCTCCGCCGCGCGGAACCACGCGCCCGCTTGAGCGCTTCAGCTTCATGCTGTTCTTTGCCGCGCCGTCCGCGGCCGATCCTTCGGGCCTGATCCTCTCTGCCGCCGAGGCGGCACGCCAGCGCGCACGCGGCCTCGCCCGCGCCCGGCTCGCCCATGATTGCGCCTTGCGCCTGATCGCGCTCGCCCGCCGTCCCGCCGCCCGCTGAGCGGGCCGCGCGCCGCCGCCGCGGCTGACACAATCGTCACAAAAGACACTCGAGTGAAACCAAGATCCGCGTGCGCGCGAAGTCGTTGAGGCGTAATACGGCTGCAACGAAAGCGAAGAAGCGCCGCTCTTTCGAAGGGCGCCGCGAAAGGAATTGAAGATGCACTTCCGCCACAAGCTCCAGAGCCCGTTCGCGCTGGCCCTTCAGGGCTTCGTGGTCGGCGCCTTCCTCTTCTTCGTGCTTCACCCGCTCGCTTCGACGGGTCCGGCGCCCGCGCGGGCGGCCGGCGAATCGGTGCTCGCCGACCTCCAGGCCTGAGCCCGCCGCGGCTAGCGGCTGCCGGCTCGGGCGCGAAGCGGGGTCACCTTCCCCTGCTTGAGCGCCTCGATCTGCTCTTCCTCGAGCTCCTCGATTCCCGCCAGCTCGTCGCGCGCGCGCCGCGAGGCGTGGAGCAGCTCGTCGAGCTTTGCGTGCAGGGCGACGTCGCGCCGGTGCGCGTCCCGCTCGCGCGCCTCCTGGCGGTTGAGCACCATCTGCGTGAGCGTGATGGCGAGGATAGAGAGGGCCGCCGTCAGCAGGCCCACGCCCCAGCCCACCGCGAACCATGTTGCGCACAAAAGCAGCAGCGCGACCTGAGCATAAGGATGGGCCGAGATTTCGGCCACGCCTTCGGAAAAACGGCAGCCGAGCGCCTCCAGGCGGCTTTTGTTGCGATCGTTCATGGGCTTACTCCGGCACAGGCCCACCCGCGTCCGAGGCTTAACCCAGGTTAGGAGAGATGGTTCCGCCGAAGCTGCAGCGACGGGGCGCTCCGACGGGCAGCCATTGGACCTGCCTCGACATCTTTCGATCCATTCCCTCCCGGCGCGCGTCGGCGTAGACCCCTGCGCCGAGAGGAGAGCGAGCATGCACAGCTTCCGCGTGGCGGCTTCGATGGCATTGTTGTTGAGCGCCTGCAGCGGCGGCGGCGCTCCGGAGGCTCCTGCCGACCACCCGGACAACGCCGCCGATGCCGCGCCCGCGCCTCCTGCGTCGAACGGCCAGGCGGCGCCTGCCGCGCACTGGGACCTGCAGGCGAGCGGGGCCGGCACCGCGCTGGCGCTGCTCTCGTCGGCCGGCGATCCGGTGGTTCGGCTTTCCTGCCCTGCGGGGGCCGGCCGGCTGACGGTCGAAGTCCCGTCTTTCCGCATGATCGGCAGCGAGGATCGGCTGTCGTTCGGCGGCGGGGGCGAGGTGGTGGCGCTGGTCGCCTTCATCCCCCGTTACGCCGGCAGGCGGGGCGTCACCGCGACCGGGCCCGTGCCCGACAATCTGGCGGCGCTGCTGCGGGCCCCGGTCTCGGTCAGCTACGGCGCCCAGACCAGCGGCCCGCACCCCGCGCCCGCGCCGACCCTGACCGGCGCCTTCGTCGCCGGCTGCGCCCAGCGCTCCCCGCCTCCGGCGCCGGCTCCGCTCCCCGGGCCAAGCGCTGGCGGCCCGGCCGCGCCCGCGGGCCCCTGCCTGATGCAGGGGAGCGAGCGGCTGCAGGTGGCGGCGCTTCGGGCGGTCGGCACCGAGCCCTTCTGGGCCGCGCGCATCGAAGGCCGCTGCGTCACCTACTCCAATCCCGAGGACCAGCAGGGCACCCGGGTGTGGACCCGATACACGCCCGCCGCCAATGGCGGCGGCACCTGGGCCGGAGCGCTCAGCGGCAGGCGTTTCGAGCTTCGCATCCGACCTCAGGCGGGCTGTTCCGACGGCATGTCCGACCGGCTTTATCCCTTCGCCGCCGAGCTCCTCGTCAACGGGGAGCAGCGCCGAGGCTGCGCCGAGCCGGGCTGATCGCGGCGGTCCGGCCTCAGGGCTCGCGCCGCGCCGTGACGATCGCCACCGGCGCTTCGAGCATTTGCCCGCGCATGGCGCCGCTTCCCGCCCGGTCGGAGGTCGGCGCGGCGAGGATCCGGCGCACCACGTCCATCCCCTCCACCACCCGGCCGAAGGCGGCGAAGCCTTCGTCGCCGCCATGCGCGTCCATCGAGGGCATGGCCCCGCCGACGACGATGAAGAAGTCGCCCATCGCGCCCGCCCCGCCCTCGCGCCGCGCCATCGAGATGGTGCCGTCGCCGTGGCGAAGGCCGGTGCGGCTGGTCGGCTCATGCGCGATCGGCGGCAGCGAGCGGCGCAGCGCGTGGCGGATGCCGCCCTGGACGAAGCCGCGCCCCTGTGTCCCCGGCGTGCGCGAGGCGCGGTAGAAGACGGTGCCGTCGAAGCGGCGCTGGTCGACATAAGCGAGGAAGTTGGCCGTGGTCAGCGGCGCGTGGCGCCCGTCCAGCTCGACGACGATGTCGCCCAGCGCCGTCGTCAGCCGCACCCGCGCGGAGTTGGGCACCGGCGGCGGCCTCGCCGCGGCCGTGTTCGCGACCGCACTCTCCGCATTAACGGCGCCGTTGTCGGCCGGGCCGCCGTCGCCGCAGCCTCCAAGCGCGATCAGCAGGCCGGCGGCGAGAGGAAGGAAGCAGCGAATCATCGCGCCAGCCTAGGCAGGTTCGGGCGCGAACGAAATGACCGGCTGGACCAGCTTTGGCTCCGCGGTAAGATCGGGCCCTCACCGGAAAGGGGCCGCCCATGCCTGGACGTCTTGCGCGACTGCCGCTCTTCGCCGCCGCCCTGGTCGCGGCCGCCTGCAACGATCAGGGCTCTGCAGCCAACGACCGCGCCGCCGCTCCGCCCGCCGTGCCCGCGCCGGCGGCCAATATTGCTGAGGCCAACGCTGCGGCGCCCGCGGCCTCGCCCGCGCCCGCGCCCGCACCCGCACCGGCTGCGCACACGCTCACGGGCACGGGCATCGAGCCGGGCATCGCCTTCGGCATGCCGCGTGATCGAGCCGTGGCGGCGGCGACGGCGGCGTTCGGCGCGCCGACGCGAAGCGAGCATAATGACGAATGCGGCGAAGGGCCGATGGATTTCGTCCAGTTCCACGGGCTGTCGCTGAGCTTCCAGGAAGGTCGGCTCGCCGGCTGGTCGCTCGCCGAGGCGGAGCCGGCGCTTCGCACTTCGGCCGGGATCGGCGTCGGCTCGCCGCGAAGCGCGCTCGGCGCCGCGCCCGTCGAGGATTCGACGCTCGGCCCGGAATTCGACCTGAGCGGCGTCGGCGGCGTCCTCGACGAGGGCGGGAGCCGGGTCATCGCCTTGTGGGCGGGCCTGGTCTGCCAATTCCGCTGAGTCGCGCCAGCGCCCGCCGCCGGCCGCCCTCAGCCTACATGCCGCTGACGTTGCTCTCGACGCCGCCGCTGCTGCCGCTTTCATTCTCCTCGATCGCGTCCGCCTTGCGCTCGCCTTCCTCGCGGACGGCCTCGGCGCGATTCTCGAGCCGGTCCTCGGCGACGTCGTTGGTGGCGTTGTCGGCCGCGTCTTCGTAATTGTCGGCGCGGTTGTCGGCCGCCTCCCGGACGTTGTCGGCCGCATCGTCGCCCGAACCGCGCCCGCACGCCGCCAGCGCCAGAGTCGCCGCGAGCATCGCCGCCTTGGTCGTCGTCTTCATCGTGGGTCCCCTTATTGTGGCTGTTGCCGAAAGCGGCGCCGATACGACCGCCCCTAACCTAAAACAAGATTTTCGTTTCGCGCGCGGAGTGGAGGGGGAGGGATCGTGAACTCCGGCGGAGCGAATATCGCGCTCTTCTCCTACGGCACCCTTCAGCAGCCGGAGGTTCAGCGCGCCACCTTCGGCCGGCTGCTCGACGGGACGCCGGATACGCTCGTGGGCTATCGCCTTGCGCCGCTGGTGATCAGCGACCCGGACGTGGTCGAGGTGAGCGGCGCCGCCGTCCACACCATCGCCCGCCCGACCGGCAACCGCGCCGATTTGATCGCCGGCATCGTCTTCAGCCTTTCGGCGGCCGAGGTCGAGGCGGCCGACGCTTACGAGACCGACGCTTATGCGCGGGTCGAGGTCGAGCTCGCCTCCGGCAGGCGCGCCTTCGTCTATGTCGGTCCGCCTTGGGCCGACGAGCCTTCCTGAGCCGGCCCGATCTGCTAGACTGCGCTCCAGCCTCGAGGAGCTTCGTCTTGCCGACCATGACCGCCTTGCTCCGCCCGCTGCCGCTGGCCGCCTTGCTCGGCCTCGCCGCCTGCGCGAGCGGCCCGCGCGAGGAGCCCTACAATCGGCCAGCCGCGAGCGCGCCGCAGCTGGCGCTCGATCATGGCTGGATCGCCGTCCGAGACCCGACGGCCGAAGGCGCGCGTTTGGAGCAGGCCGGTTTTCGAGTCTCCGACGGCCGCCGGATCGCGTTCGAGAACGGCTACCTCGACCTCGTCTCCTCCGCCAATCCGGCGGCGGCGCCGTTCGGGCTCGCTTTCCGGCGCACGGCCGCGACGCCCGCCGACCTCGCTTTCGCCGCGCCGTCGGCTGCGCCGGCCGTGGCTCTGGCGATCGAGCCGCAGGGGGTGGACGAGGCCGGGAACCGCGCCGCCATCGCCGCAGTCGGGGCTGCCGCCGAGCCTTTCCTGCACACCAACGGCGCCCGCCGCATCACCGGCCTCAGGGTCACCGCGCCGACCCGGGCCGCGCTCCCGCCCGCCGCCAGCTTCGTCAACCTGAGCGGCGCCGCCGAGCTTCGCGTCGGGACCGAGTGGCTGATGGAGCTGGAGCTGGACAACGGCTCGCAGAACCAGGAGCTCGACCTGCGCCCGCGCCTGCCGCTGGTGGTCCGGTTCTGATCGGGATGCGGCGCTTGTTCGCCTGCTGCCTTTTCGTGGTGGCGGCGGCGGTGCAGGCTCAGCCTTTTCCCGAGGGACCGGCGGCGCACCATCGAACCGTCGGCGGCTGGGAGGTCGAATCTGCCGCCGAGGACGACGGCGTGGTCGTGCGCATGAGCCGGACGCGCGGCGACTACGCACTCGAATATTCCCTGGCCTATTGGCGGGGCAATTATTCGGTGCCGCGCGCCAGCCACGCCTCGCGCGGCGGCACGTTGTGCGGCGGGGCTCCCGAGAGGGTCGACTATGGCGTGCAGCTTCCGGCCGCGCAGGTCCGCGGCGAGCTGGCCGAGGCGCTAGCTGCCTGCGGCGCGTCCGAACGCGAGGCAGCCGCCATCCTGCGCGGCTTCGCTCCGGCCTACCGGCTGCTGTCGCGCTGGGCCGCCGAGGCCGAAGCCGCGACCGCCGCCGAGGCCGCGGCGATCGCCGATTACGGCCGCGACCCGCCGGCCACGCAGGCCGGCGAGCCGCACTGACCTTTAGGGCCTAGCGCGCAATCGGGTAGATCCGGACCACGGTACGGTAGCGCGC
>DASZEO010000187.1:0-5119 GCA_035940755.1 Allosphingosinicella sp.
CAACGTGCTCGAGGCGATCCGGTGGGTAATGGGCGAATCCTCGCCCAAGTCGATGCGCGGCGCGGGCATGGACGACGTCATCTTCGCCGGCACCGCGCTTCGCCCCTCGCGCGACTTCGCCGAAGTGGCGATGCTCGTGGAGCGTCAGGCGGGCGACGTCAGCGGCGACGCCGCGCTGGCGCCGGCCGGCGAGGTCGAGATCACCCGCCGGATCGAGCGCGGCGCCGGCTCCGCCTACCGCCTCAACGGCCGCGACGTCCGCGCGAAGGACGTGGCCCTGCTGTTCGCCGACGCGGCGACCGGCGCGCACAGCCCGGCGCTGGTCAGCCAGGGCAGGATCAGCGCCGTGATTGCCGCCAAGCCCACCGAGCGCCGGCTGCTGCTCGAAGAGGCGGCCGGGGTGGCGGGCCTCCATGTGCGGCGCAAGGACGCGGAGCAGAAGCTTCGCGCCGCCGAAGCGAACCTGACCCGGATCGACGAGATGCTCGCCGACATGGAGCAGCGCGGCGCGGCCCTTCGGCGGCAGGCACGGGCGGCGGAGCGCTACCGCAAGCTGTCCGAGCAGATCCGGATCGCCGAAGCTCGGCTGGTGTTCGCCCGCTGGAAGGAAGCCGCCGAAGCGGCGCAAGCGGCGAAGCAGGAAGCCGAAGCGGCCGAAGCCGCCGTCGGCGCCGCCGCCGAGGCGCAGCGGAGCGCCGCAGCCTGGCAGACCCAAGCGGCCGCCGAGCTGGCCGAAAGGCGCAAGGCAGCCGAGAAGGCGCGCGAGCAGGCGTCGGAGCTGGGCCACAGGCTGGCTGCGCTTCGGGCCGAGCGCGACACGGTACGCCGCCGCATCGAGGAGCTGGCGGAGCGCCAGCGCACGCTGAGCGCGGACCGGGGGCGGGAGGAGGCGCTTCGCGCCGACGCCGCCGCGGCGCTGGAGCGGCTGGAGGAAGAACTGGCGGCGATCGCCGATCGGCTCGGCTCGGCCGAGCAGCGGCGAAGCGACATCGACCTTCGCAGCATCGAGCTGGAGGATTCGGCGCGGGCCGCCGAAACCGCCCTGGGCCAGGCGCGCGCGCTGCAGGCGGCGGAGCAGGCCGAGGCGCGGGTCGCCCAGGCGGCGCTCCAGGCCGCCCATCACAAGCTCGAGCGCGCCGAAGCCGAAGCGCAGCGCATCGCCGAGCAGATGCAGGCGCTGGGCGGCGGCGGTTCGCTCGCCGAGGCGATCCGCGACGCGCAGTGCAAACGTGAAGAGGCCGAGGCCCGGCTTGGCTCGGCAGCGGAGGCGATCGCCGCGGCGGAAGGCGAGCGGCAGCGCGCAGCCGCCGAGCGCGACTCGGCGGAGAGCGAGGCCGCCGCCGCTCGAGCCGCGCTGGCGGCGCTCCAGTCCGAAGCGAAGGCGCTGATCCAGGCCGTGGAGAATTCGGGCGGCGATCGGGCGATCAGCCATATTCGCGCCGAAGCCGGCTATGAGCGCGCTCTGGCGGCGGCGCTCGGTGAAGATCTCGACGCTTCGCTCAGCGGCGACGGACCGCGCCGTTGGGCTGGCGCGGAGCCGCTGCCGGACGACCCGCCGCTTCCGCCGGGCTGCGTTCCGCTCGCCGACCACGTCCAGGCCCCCGCCGCGCTCGCACGGCGCCTCCGGCAGATCGGCGTCGTCGCCGAGGACGACGGCAGCCTGGTGCTCGCCGTCGGCCAGCGGCTGGTTACCCGCGACGGGCGGCTGCGGCGCTGGGACGGCTATGTCGCCGCCGGCTTGGGTGCCGCCGCGGCGGAGCGGCTGATCCGGGTCAATCGCCTAGCCGCGATCGAGCAGGCGCTGCCGCAGGCCGGTGCGGCCGTCGACGCCGCCGAGCGCCGGAGCGGCGAGGCGCGCGCGGCGATGGAGCAGGCGCGCGACGCCGCCGAGGCAGCCCGCAGAGAAGAGGCCGCAGCGGCCGCCGCCGGCCGCGACGCCAGCCGTGCGGAAGATGCCGCCCGCATCGAGCTTGAGCGGCTCGAGCTGCGCCGCACCGGCCTGGCCGAGCGCGCGGCCCAGGCCGACGTCGAGGTAAGCGAGGCGGCGAAAGCCCTCGAAGATGCCGAGTCCCTCTGCGTGGCCTTGCCCGATGCCGCTCGAACCGAGGCTCAGGTCGCCGAGCTGCGCTCGGCGGCCGAGGCGGCGCAGGCGGCGCTCGCGGAGGTGCGCGCCGAGGCGGCGACGCACGCGCGCGCCGTCGGCGCCGACCGCCAGCGCGCCGAAGCCGCAAGGAAGGAGCAGGCGGACTGGCTCGCCCGCGCGGCCGAGGCCGACAAGCGCCACGCCGAGTTCGGCCGCCGCATCGCGGAGGCCGCCGCCGAGGCGCAGCGGCTGGGCGATGCGCCGGAAGACCTCGAACGGCGGATCGAGGCGCTGAGCGCCGAAGCGACTGCCGCTTCGGAAGCGGCGCTCGCCGCCGCCGCCCACGAGCGGGCCGGCGAGGAGGCGCTTCGCCAGACCGAGGCGGAGCTCGCCGAGGCGGCCGAGGCGCTGGCGGCAGCGAGGGAGGCCCGCGCCGGCGCCACCGCCCGCGCCGAAAGCCAGGAGAGCCGCCGGATCGAGATGGCGCGCATCTCCGGCGAGAAGTTCGAATGCCCGCCTCCGCTGCTTCCCGAGAAGATCGGCTTCGACGAAGCCTCGATCGTCGAGGTCGCCCTCGAATCGGCTCGCCTCGAGCGGCAGAGCCAGGAGCGCGAGCGGATCGGCCCGGTCAACCTGATCGCCGAGGCCGAGCTCAACGAGCTCGAGGAAAGCCGCGCCTCGAGCCAGGCCGAGCGCGAGGAGCTGGGCGTCGCAATCCACCGCCTTCGCGGCTCGATCGGCAGCCTCAACCGCGAGGGGCGGGCGCGGCTGCTCACTGCGTTCCAGGAGGTGGACCGGCACTTCCGGAGCCTGTTCACGACGCTGTTCGAGGGTGGCCAGGCCCATCTCGAGCTGGTCGAATCCGACGATCCGCTCGAGGCGGGGCTGGAGATCATGGCCCAACCTCCGGGCAAGCGCCTCGCCACCTTGACCCTGCTGTCCGGCGGCGAGCAGGCGCTGACGGCCATCGCCCTCATCTTCGCCCTCTTCCTCACCAACCCGGCGCCGATCTGCGTTCTGGACGAGGTCGACGCGCCGCTCGACGATGCGAATATCGAGCGTTTCTGCGACCTGCTCGACCGGATGACCGGCGAGACCGACACGCGCTACCTCATCGTCACCCACAACGCGGTGACGATGAGCCGAATGCACCGCCTGTTCGGCGTGACGATGATCGAGAAGGGCGTTTCCCGCCTGGTCAGCGTCGACCTCGGCGGTGCCGAGCGCCTGCTTGCCGCGGAATAGGCGCGACGCCGCGGCCGATCCCGCGGCGCGGCACCCTCCGGGGCTCTTCTACCTCGCCTTCACCGAAGCATGGGAGCGGTTCAGTTATTACGGAATGACGGCTCTGCTGGCGCTCTACCTCGTCCAGCAGCTGCTCACTCCGGGCCATGCCGACCAGGTGCTGGGCCTCGGCGCGCTCCGCAGCCTGATGGAGGTGCGCGGGCCGATGAGCGACGCCGCCTTCGCCTCGCTGATCTACGGCTGGTATGGCGGCCTCGTCTATTTCACCCCAATCCTCGGCGGCCTGCTCGCCGACCGCTGGCTCGGCACCAAGGCGACGGTCGTCCTCGGCGCGCTGCTGATGAGCGCCGGCCATATCGCGATGACGTTCGACGCGACCTTCCTGATCGCGCTGGCTTTGCTGATCGCGGGATCGGGGTGCCTCAAGGGCAACATCTCGGCGCAGGTCGGACAGCTCTATCCGGTCGCGGCGGAATCGCTGCGCACGCAGGGCTATGCGATCTTCTCGGCCGGGATCAACATCGGTGCCGTCGCCGGTCCTCTGGTATGCGGAGGTCTCGCGGCCGCTTTCGGCTGGCATGCGGGCTTCGGTTGCGCGGCGGGACTGATGATCGTTGCGCTCGTCACCTATCTCGCCGGGCAGCGGCACCTGCCGTCCGGCCGCCGCCGCGGCGAGCGGATCGAGCACCCGCCGCTGACGGCGGCCGAACGCCGCCGGACGTGGCTCCTGATCCTGGTGATCGCGCTGACCGTGCTGCCGAACGTCGCCTACCCGATGATCTGGAATATCGGCATTCGCTGGATCGACGAGCAGGCGAGCCTGGGCACGCCGCTCGGAGCGATCCCTGCAGCCTGGTTCAACTCGGTCGATTCGCTGTTCAGCGTCCTCGCGGTGCCGCCGCTGGTCGTTCTGTGGCGCTGGCAGGCCAAGCGTCGCCGCGAGCCGGGCGAGGTCGCCAAGATCGGGATCGGCTCGGCACTGGTCGGCGCAAGCGCCTTGTTCATCGTCCTGGGCGCGCTTTTTCCCGGCCCCGACGGGCGTGCTGCAGTCTACTGGCCTCTGGCCTGCTATGCCGGCATGGGAATTGCGTTCCTCTATTATTGGCCGGTGACGCTTGCGCTCATCTCGCAAGCCGCTCCGGCCAAGCTCAATTCGACCTTGATGGGCGGCGCGTTCCTGTCACTGTTCGTCGGCAGCGTGATCATGGGCTGGATCGGCAGCTTCTACGACCAGATGAGCGCGGCCGCCTTCTGGACCGTCGACGCAGCGATCGGCTTTGCCGGCAGCTTGATCGTGTGGATGATCCACCGGCCTTTGACGTCGGCGCTGGCGCCGCGCGAGCAGGAGTGACAAAGGATCGGGCCATGTCCGAGAGCACGCCGCTTAACGTCGCTTTCCTGCTCTACCCGAATGTCACCCAGCTGGATTTCACCGGGCCGGCGCAGTTCCTGTCGCGGCTGGGAAATGGCGTGGTCCACTATGTCTCGCGCAGCCTCGATCCGGTGCCGACCGACGCGGGCTTCGCGGTCCTTCCCACCGCCACCTATGCCGACGTGCCGCACGCCGATATCCTGTGCGTGCCCGGCGGCATCAGCTGCGTCGAGGTAATGGAAGACGAAGCGGCGCTCGCCTGGGTCCGGGGCGTGGGTGAGCGGGCGCAATGGGTGACGAGCGTGTGCACCGGCTCGCTGATCCTCGGCGCGGCCGGGCTGCTCGACGGCTACCGCGCCGCCTGTCACTGGGCATGGCGGGAGCATCTGGCGCTGTTCGGCGCCGAGCCGGTGGCGGAG
>DASZEO010000188.1:0-1931 GCA_035940755.1 Allosphingosinicella sp.
TTTGCCTCACAAGGAGGGACCAATGCGATTCGTCGCGGGCGTGGGATCGGCTCTGCTGCTGGTGCTGGCGGGCTTCTTCATCTGGAAGGGGCTGGCGCGGCAGGACGAGGATCCGGTGCCGCCGGCGCCCGAGGAGGCCGAACTGGTCAACCCCGCCAGCCCGAAGGCCCCGCGCCGGCCGCCGTCCGCCGACGAGCGCACCAAGGAGCAGCGGCGCTTCGACCGGGCGGACCGCGACAATGACGGGCGGATCACGCTCGAGGAGCTCTATTATCCCCGCCGCCGTGCCTTCCAGCGGCTCGACCGCAACGGCGACGGCCGCCTCGCTTTCGAGGAATGGGCGGTGAGCACTTCGGAGAAATTCGGCCAGGCCGACGCCAACCGCGACCGCATCCTGACGCGGCAGGAATTCGCTACGACGGCTCCGCGGCGGCGAACGCCGGCGCGCCGGCAGAATTGCTCCTGCTGAGCGGGCCGAGCCACGCTTCGAGGTCGGCGCGGGCGCGGCCGGTATAGAGCTTCTTGCGCTCGGCCTTATTCGCCCGGTCCGCGATCGGCGGGAACAGACCGAAATTGACGTTCATCGGCTGGTAGGCGGCGGCGTCGGCACCGCCGGTGAGATGGCCCAGCAGCGCCCCCAGCGCCGTCGTCGGCGGCGGCGGGGCAAGGATCCGCGCGTCAAGCTCCGCCGCCGCGAAGCGCCCGGCGAGCAGCCCGATCGCGGCTGATTCGACATAGCCCTCGCAGCCCGTGATCTGCCCGGCGAAGCGGATGTGAGGGCCGCTCTTCAGGCGAAGCGTCGCGTCGAGCAGCCGCGGCGCGTTGATGAAGGTGTTTCGGTGAAGCCCGCCGAGCCGAGCGAACTCGGCCTGCTCGAGCCCCGGGATGGTGCGAAACAGCCGCACCTGCTCGGCATGTTTGAGCTTGGTCTGGAAGCCGACCATGTTCCACAAGCTTCCGAGCGCATTGTCCTGGCGCAGCTGGACCACGGCATAGGGCCAGCGTCCGGTCCTGGGATCGTCCAGCCCAACCGGCTTCATCGGCCCGTAGCGCAAGGTGTCCACGCCCCGCTCCGCCATCACTTCGATCGGCATGCACCCCTCGAAATAGGGCGTGTCCCTCTCCCAATCCTTGAACTCGGTCTTCTCGCCGTCGAGCAGGCCCTGATGGAAGGCGAGATACTGCTCCCTCGTCATCGGACAGTTGATGTAGTCGCGGCTGTCGCCCTTGTCCCAGCGCGAGGCCATCCAGGCGACCGACATGTCGATGCTGTCGCGGTAGACGATCGGCGCGATCGCATCGAAGAAGGCAAGGGCGTCCGATCCGGTGGCCGCGCCGATCGATTGCGCCAGCCCCATCGCCGTCAGCGGCCCCGTGGCGACGATGGTGAGGCCGGCGGCCGGGAGCGCGTCCACCCGCTCGCGCACCACCTCGATGTTGGGATGGTCGAGGATCGCGCGTGTCACCGCGGCCGAAAAGCCCTCGCGGTCCACCGCCAGCGCGGAGCCCGCCGGCACCTTGTGCGCGTCCGCGGCGGCCATGATCAGCGAGCCGAGCGCCCGCATCTCCGCGTGGAGCAGGCCGACGGCGTTGTTCTCGGCATCGTCGGATCGGAAGCTGTTCGAGCAGACCAGTTCGGCCAGCGAGTCGGTGTGGTGCGCCGGAGTCGTGTCGCCGCCGCCGCGCATCTCGGAAAGGCGGACCTTCACGCCGGCCTGCGCAAGCTGCCACGCCGCTTCGGATCCCGCCAGGCCGCCGCCGATGATATGAACCTGATGGTGGGACATGGTCCGGTGCGATAGACACAAGCGGTCCCAGGAGGAAGGCCATGCTGGACCATGTCGGCTTCACCGTGTCCGACCCGGAAAGGTCGCGCCGCTTCTACGAACAGGCGCTGGCGCCGCTCGGCATCGCGCTGATCGCGACGGTCA
>DASZEO010000189.1:0-1653 GCA_035940755.1 Allosphingosinicella sp.
AGCTCGCCGCCGGAGATCAGCGCGGTCCCGGGGGCGGCGGCGAGCGCCAGCCGGGCATGGGCGCGGCCGGTCTCCGTCGCGTCGGCGGTGCATTCTCCGAGCAGAACCGGGTTCCAATCCAGCCGCCGTGCCTCGGCGGCCGCGGCGGCGAGTGCGTCGGCGCCGCGGGCAACGATCCGGAACTCGCCCGCAACCTGCTTAGGCGTTTCCGACCAGCCTTCGGCAGGCGGCGGAATATCATACTTCGCCATTAGCGCTCGTGCGTCGGTGACGGTGGTGGGATCGGCGACGGTGGGGCCGGAGCCGATGTCCTCCGGGCAGTCGCCGGCCACGTCCGAAATGGCTAGGGTCAGAAGGCGTGCCGGCGCCGCCGCCAGGGCGAGCCGCCCGCCCTTCATCAGCGACAAGTGGCGGCGCACGGCGTTGATCTCGCCGATGCTTGCGCCGGTGCGCAGCAGAGCCGCGGTCAGCGCCTGCTTTTCGGCCAGCGCCAGCCCTTCGCCCGGCAGGCAGGTGAGCGAGGAGGCGCCGCCGCTCAGAAGGACCAGGACGAGGTCGCCCGCGCCCGCCTCGCGGGCGAGGCCGAGCAGGCGCAAGGCGGCTTGGACGCTCGCTTCGTCGGGCACCGGATGCGCGGCGGTGACGGCTTCGATCCTGCGGAGCCTCGCTTCGGTGGCGTGCGGAATCACGGCGAGCCCGCTCAGCGGCCCCTCCATCCGCTGCTCCGCGACCGCGGCCATCGCCGCGGCGGCCTTGCCGATGGCGAGCACGACCGTGCGGCCCGGCGGCCGCGGCGGCAGGTGGGGCGGGAGCACCCGTTCCGGCGCGCAGGCGGCGACGCCGGCGCGGAAGATCCGTTCGAGATGCTCGCGCATCGGCCCTTTCTGTCGCCCCGGCGGCGGGTTAGCAAAGGCCATGTTGGCGCGGATCCCATGGCGGCGGGCAGGGCGAATCCTGCTCAAGACGATCGCGCTGATCCTGGGCGTTCCCTTAAGCTATTTCGCCGCCGCTTTGATCCTGGGCCTGGTCCCGGCCAACGTCACCTGGCACGAGGCCGAGCGCGGCATCACCATCTTCGTTCGCACCAACGGCGTCCACACCTGGATCATGATGCCCACGGTCAACGAATATATGGACTGGCGGCCCTATGCTCCTGGCGAGCATCTGCGCAACCCGCGCTACGGGGCCGGCAATTACGTCGCGATCGGCTACGGCAACCGCGACTTCTACCTGAACACGCCGACCTGGGGCGACCTCGAGCTTCACACCGCGCTCAGCGCCCTGGCCGGTCGCGGGACGGCGCTGCTCCATGTCGAGCACGAGCACGATCCGCGGCCGAGCCAATGGCAGCGGCCGATCACGCTGCGCTCCGAAGAATATCGCCGCCTCGTCGCCTTCATCCGCGAGCGCTTCAAGCTCGGCCCGGACGGCCATACGATCCCGCTGCTTGGCCGCGGCTATCGCGACTGGGACATGTTCTACGAAGCCAATGGCGGCTACAGCCTGATCCTCACCTGCAACGAATGGACCGGCCGAGCGCTGCGCGCCGCCGGCGTTCGGACCGGCCTGTGGACGCCGCTCGAGCAGAGCGTGATGTGGCGACTCTAGGGACAGTCACTTTCAGACGCGGCGGCGAAAAGCGGCCCGCGGCGG
>DASZEO010000190.1:0-8336 GCA_035940755.1 Allosphingosinicella sp.
GGATTGCGGCCGAGCGCCTGGCCGACGGCGCGGGCGCTGCCCGGCTCGCCGACGTGCCGGGCGAGCTCGCCGTAAGTGACGGTGGAGCCGGACGGGATCTGCCGCGCGGCACGGTACACCGCCGCCTCGAACGTGCCGACCCTTCCGAAGTCGAGGGCGATAGCGGCGAGGTCGGCGGCGCTACCGGAAAGATGATCGCGGATGGCGGCGATCGCCCGCGCCACCCATTGCGGCGGCGCGGCCTCGGCGAGATCGGGGAAGCGCCGCCGCAGCCGCGCCAGCGAAGCGGTCTCGCTCGCCTCCGGCAGCTGCAGCCCGGCAAGGCCCGCCGGCCGCCATGCTACGCCGCACGCGCCGATGCTTGTTTCGAACACAGCGATGCCCGATGAAGCCATGGCGGCGAGACTAGCCCGGAGCGCCCGGCACGTCCCGCAAAATCCTCATCACCGTTAACTCAGGTGAAGCCTTGCAGGGCTAGCGCATAGCTTTTAAGCACCCGCGCGGGCGGGGTTGTGCTGGGAGTGGAATGGCCGACTCTGTCCGCTTCGCGACGCACGTCTCCGACCAGCGCTTCCAGCTGCTGGTCAACGCCGTCACCGATTATGCCCTCTACATGCTCGACCAGGACGGCAACATCGCCACCTGGAACCCGGGCGCGCGCCGGTTCAAGGGCTATGAGGCCGACGAGATCATCGGCAAGCATTTCTCGCTCTTTTACACGCCCGAGGACCGGGAGGCGGGCGTGCCCGCGACCGCGCTCCGCACCGCCGCCGAGGCCGGCAAGTTCGAGGCGGAAGGCTGGCGCGTGCGCAAGGACGGCACCCGCTTCTGGGCCCACGTCGTTATCGATCCCGTCAAGGACGCCGAGGGAAACCTGATCGGCTACGCCAAAATCACGCGCGACGTCAGCGACAAACGGGAGGCCGAGCGCGCCCTCCACGCCAGCGAGCAGCGCTTCCGAATGCTCGTCGAGGGGGTTCGCGACTACGCGATCTACCTGCTCGACGAAGACGGCAAGATCAGCAACTGGAATGCCGGCGCCAGCGCCATCAAGGGCTATTCGGCCGACGAGATCATCGGCGAGCATTTCTCGCTTTTCTATACCCCGGAGGACCGGGCGGCGGGCGAGCCCGCGCGGGCGCTGGCGACGGCGCTCAGCGAAGGCAAATATGAGCGGGAAGCTTGGCGGGTGAAGAAGGACGGCACCCGATTCTGGGCGAGCGTCGTCATCGACCCGATCTACGACGATTCCGGCCGCTTCATCGGCTTTGCCAAGATCACCCGCGACATGACCGAGCGGCGCCGCCAGCAGCAGGAGCTGGAGGAGGCGCGCGCAGCCCTGTTCCAGGCCCAGAAGCTGCAGGCGCTGGGCGAGCTCACCGGCGGAATCGCCCACGACTTCAACAATCTGATGACGGTGATCCGCGGCTCGGCGGACCTGCTTCGGCGCGGCAATCTCAGCGACGACAAGAGGGAGCGCTACCTCGACGCCATCATCGAGACGTCGGATCGAGCGGCGCAGCTGACCAGCCACCTGCTCGCCTTCAGCCGGCGCCAGGCGCTCAAGCCTCAGGTGCTCGACGTCAACGTCCGGCTCGACGCGATCGGCGAAGTGCTGTCGCGGACGCTCGGAAGCCAGATCGAAGTGACGCTTGACCTCGCGCCGGACCTGTGGCGGGCCGAGGTCGATGCCGCCGAGTTCGAGACGGCGTTGCTCAACGCCGCCTTCAACGCACGCGACGCCATGCCCCAGGGGGGGCGGCTCACCATCGCCACCGCCAACGTGACCGAGAACGGCGCCGACATGGTGTGCATCTCCGTTGCCGATACCGGCGAGGGCATGTCCGAGGAGGTCGTCGAGCGCGCGTTCGAGCCCTTCTTCACGACCAAGCCGGTCGGCAAGGGTACGGGGCTCGGCCTGTCCCAGATACACGGCTTCGCGGGCCAGTCGGGCGGCCGCGCGGAGATCGATTCGAAGCCCGGCGAGGGCACGACGATCCGGATGCTGCTGCCGCGGTCGGTCAAGCCGCTGGGCGAGTCCCGGCGCGGCGAATTGCCGGCGCCGGCCGACCACGGCACGCGCATCCTGCTGGTCGAGGACAATCCGCACGTGCTGGCCTTCGCCGAGCAGTTGCTCGAGGAGCTTCGCTATTGCGTCATCGCCGCTCCCTCGGGCGAGCGGGCGCTGGAATTGCTCGATGAGGGCAATGAGGTCGATATTCTCTTCGCCGACGTCGTCATGCCCGGCATCAGCGGCGTCGAGCTGGCGCAGAGGGTGCGCGAGCGGCTGCCGCACCTGCCGGTCGTGCTCGCCACCGGCTATAGCGACGAGATCCTGCGCGGCGCCGGCGCGCCCTTCGAGATTCTCCGCAAGCCCTACGATCCGAACTCGCTTGCCACCGCCATCGCCGTGGCGGTCGAAGCCGCGCGGGCGGGACAGCCGGCGCCCGTCGCTCCTTGACAGGCGGGGAGCCTCATTTACTCTGCGCTACGTCCGGCGAGCACCGACCATGACTAGCTGCCTTGGGTCGGAGGCGGCTTGGCGGATTAGGGGAGAGTAAGTGATGAAACCCACCCGTAAGCTTAGCCGGCGCTCGTTCCTGGGCCGCGTTGCCGGCGGAGCCATCGCCGGCGGCGCCGTTCTGACGGTGCTCGGCGAGAGCGCCCAGGCGCTTCAGGTCAGCGATTCCGACAGCGGCGGCAATTCCGACCCGCCCGGGCGCGGCCGCACCGGCGTCACCGACAGCGACACCGGCGGCAATTCCGACCGTCCCGGCCACGGCCGCGGCGGACGCCGCACCAGCGACAGCGATCCGAGCGATCCGGCCGGACGCCCTGGCGGCGGCGGCGGCGGTGCCTCCGACAGCGACAGCGGCCAGTGCGCCGATCCCGGCGGGCGCGGCCGCGGTCCGCACCGCCGCGGCGTCAGCGACAGCGATTCCGGGGCCTGCGCCGACCCGGCCAATAACGGGCGCGGCCGCGGACGGGGCCGCGGTGCGACCGGGCTGACGGACAGCGACACGGGCGGAATGGGCGATCCGGCGGGCAACGGCCGCGGCCGGCGCCGCACGCGTGCGACCGGCCTCACCGACCGCGACAGCGGCAGCACGGCCGATGCCGCCCGCTTTGGACGCGGCACCGACCACTAGTCCGCCGTCAACGAACTGGCATGGGAGCCTTGCTTCGGCAGGGCTCCCTTTGTCGTAGCCGGACAACCGGCGACGAGGCTTCACTTCCCGTTCGGATCGGCTAAGGAGCGCTGGAAGCCTTCCTTAGAGCCGTGAGAACCGATGGACCGCGAACCCTCTTACCCCGTCGATGCACCGGTGGGCGTACCGGCCGACAAAGCCGACGCCGAGGCTGCAACGTCTCAGGACGGCACCGAGGCGAAGTCGGGGGAATCCAGCCGCACCAGGAAGCTGGTCACCGGCGCTGCCATCGGCATCGGCTCGGCTGCGCTCGTCGCGGCGCTTCTCTACGCCAATCGTTCGCGCAAAGGCAGCGGTACGAACGAGCCCAAATAACCGCTAGGTTTTCACCCACGGGAGCGGCCCGCCGACCAGCACCGGCACGACCGCCTCACTGGGTTCGGCGGCTTCGGGGAAGCGCAGCTTCTTCACCGCTTCGACGACGGCCTCGGCCATGCCCTCGGTGCTGGTGCCGTCGGGAAAGGCCAGCCGGTCCAGGACCAGCCGCGCCTGTGCGACATCGCCGTTGGGGAGGATGCTGATCCTCACGACCACCGGCCCGTGCGGGTCGGTGGCCATGTCGAAGCCGGAGAGCGCTTCGTTGGCAGCGCCTTCGACGGCGGCGCCCACTTCGTGCGGGGGCAGCGGCCCCTGCACCGCCGGTCCGGTCTCGGAGATGTGGCCGTGCAGCACGATCCGAGCGTGCACCGGGTCCATCGAGCCTTCGATCCGGTTCACCCCGTGCGGCATTCGATCGTCGAAGATGGCGAGCCGGTTGAAGGCGGGCTCGATCATCTCGTACAGCCCGCCCCGCCCCCCGGTCATAGTCCTCAGGCGCGAACGGAACAGGTCGCCTTCATGAAAAACGATCGTCTCGCCGCCGCGCGTGTCGCGCTGGTTGCGGGTCAGCGAATAGACGTAGCCGAACCGGCCGTTGGTCGCATCGTTGTGGATCGATTGGGAGCAACCGTTCACATAGAGGCTTAGAAAGGGATAGGTGACATTGCCGAGCCCCAGCACGTTCCACGCCCAGGTCGTCAGCGCGCGGTAAAAGCGCTCCAGCAGGTCGCGCCCGAGCACCTTGTCGGGCGAGGTGCGCAGGAACGTGTACATGTCCGGCACGTACCAATAATTCCAGACCTGGTGCTCGGCCTTCTGCTTGTAGGGCTCGGCGAAATGGCGGTCGATCGCGTCGCGCATCTCGCGGGCCAGCGAGTCCGAAAGGAAATTGTCGACGTGCGCGTGCGGCTCGCGGAAAGGCGCCGGCCCGGTAGGTGATAGATTCCCGGCGGCTTCCGTCGGGTCGTGGGGCCGAGTCTGTAACAACATGCGCCTCCGCACTGACCGAAGCGCCGACATTAGAGGCGCGTCGCCTTGCCTCCAAGACCCCTCCGGGAGCCTCCTGGTCTAGCAAACGGCGCCCGCGCGGCCCCTAAGCCGAGTTGCCGGGCGCCTGCGAAAGGATCCTCTCCAGCACGGCGGGATGGAGGGCCTGAGTGAACTCGCAGGTGAACCGATACCCCTCGATCGAAACGATTCGCGCCGGCCAGCCTTCGAGGCCGGGAAGGACGACCCAGAGCAAGGTGCCGAGCCGGAGGGCGGCATAGCATTCGAACTCGACGTTGCGGGCGGTCAGGCTCGACACGTCGATCGTCCAGCGCCTCGTCCCCTCCCGCACCCTCGCAGGCAGGCTGAGCCCCGCCTCGCCGGATACAGCCGGCGGCGGGTGAGCCGGAGCCGGAGTCCAGTGCGCCGGGGGAGCTGCCAGGAAGTCGGGCGGCGAGGCGAGCCGATGCGCCTTCAGCCACGGCAAAAGCTCCTGCCATTCGAGCTCCGGCTCGAAAGCGAGGCCGGCGAGGCAGCCGTCGGTCCAGCGCACTGATCCCTGCACCGGGCGCAAGGCGTCCGGGACCAGCACGATCTTCTCCTCCGGCTTCAGCCGGAGCGGCCCTTCGATCTTGGCTCCGCCTTGGGCGATGTCGCGGATCATCGCTAGCGCGCTCCCGCTCTCCCCTTCGACGAGGGCCGAACAGGAAAGCTCCACACGCGGCAGGCGCCGCCGTTCACCCGGCTGCGCGGCGAGGTTGCGGGCAAGGATGGGAAGGACGTCGAGCTCCTCGTCGAAGCGGACGGCGAGGTCGGTGCCGCGGCGCCAGGCGAGGCTCCCCTCGAGCCTCTCGCCCGTGTCGAGCTCCAGCTCGACCCGCCTGCCCTCGTCCAGGCTGAAGTCGGAGTGAAGAAGCGCGCCGCTGGCGCTGATCTTGCGGATCAGGCAGGTCTGCCTCACGGCGCCGGCGATCAGCGAGCCGGGCTGAAGCACCGACACGTCGCCCGCCGGCGGCGCGAAGCCGATCGGCGGGACCTCCCTCAGCAGCGAATAGACGGTGTCCAACAGCGCCGGATCCTCGTGTTACGCACGCACGGGCCCACCGAAGCGTGCCGCGCTGCGGCATCTTCGGGCGCAAGTGTTTACGATTTCCTAACCGACCACGCGGGCCGCCGCCGCGCGGTGTCGGCCCGGCTTGTTACGGCAGCGGGAGAAAACAGCCCCCGAAGCCGTTAACCATGTTAGACGAGGCTCCAGGCTCCGCCCGAGATTGGAAAAACCGCAGAAAGGAGACGCGATGAAGAGAGTGCTCCCCATTGCCCTAGCCGCCCCGATGCTGCTGATCGGCGCCGCTTACCCCAAGGCCGACAAGGTCGATCCGGCCGAGGCGATGTTCGCGCCGACCGCCGGCCCCCTCACCTACCGGCCCTGCCGCCCCGGCCCGGGGGACGACCGCTGCATCCAGCTTTATGAGCGCGGCGTTCGCGCCGCCTATGCGCGCTGGCAGCGCGAGCGCGGTCCCGAGCCGAGGCGCCGCGAAGTGGCCGCCGTCGGCGGGCCGCTCGAGGATGCCGGACCGGCGCCGCGCGCGCGCGAGGAAAGCCGCGATCACCGCTGCCATGACGACGATATCGCCCGGTCCGGAGGAGGCGGCGAAGCACGCGGGATGTAATCGCGAGGCCGGATCAGGCCTCCCGGCCGTACCATTCCTCGAGGCGCATCAGCTGGTCGTATTCCCCGTAAGGCGCGTATTCGGGGTGCAGCTTCGCCGTGAACGGCTCGCCCCCCGTCAGCCATTTTTCGGCGGCGGCGATGAAGTTGCGCGCGGCGACGGTGGTGAAGTCGGCCGCGTCCAACCCCGATCGGCCGCCGACCGGACTGGCGACATAGCCGAGGCGGCCTGCCTTCCTCGCCAGCGACCAATATTCGAAGCATGAGGCCGCGCCTCCGATGCCGTCGAAGCCGCCATGCTCGGCGATTAGCCCGAGCAGCCCCAATTGCAGCGAATAGCCTTCGGCGACGGCCCGCCCGCTCGGCGGCTGGCCGGTCTTGTAGTCGACGATGGCAAGGCTGCCGTCGGCGCAGCGATCGATCCGGTCGGCCACGCCCTTCAGCCTCACTCCGGCGATCTCGCAAGTGCCTTTCACCTCGGCGTCGAGGGGGACGCGGCCGTCGGCGCGGTTCTTTTCCACCTGCGCGGCGATGAAATCGATCGCCTCAATCAGCCGCGGCTGCCACAGCGCGCGCATCAGCGGATGCGCCTCGGCGCCTGCGAGCAGCGCCTCGGCGCGCGGCCGAAGCCTCGCGGGATCGCAATCGTCCTCCTTCATCCATTGCTCGAGCACCGTATGAACCGCGCTGCCGCGCCAGGCGGCGGTCGGCTCGGCGTCGACGGGGTCGAGCGCGCGCAGGCGCAGGATCCGCCGCGCATAGAAAGCGTAAGGGTCGGCCTTGAGCCGGTCGACCTCGGTCACCGAAATCAGGTCCGGGCGCTCGGCCGGCGACGGTGCCGGGCGCTCGGCAGGCTGATGCTGTGCGGCGCGGTCGATGGCGCGCGCCCAGTGGCGGTGAAGCGGCGAGCGGGTGACCCCGCCGGTCATCGCTTCGAGCCGAAGCCAAAAGCGCGAAGCGATGGCGGGGCCGCGCGCGTCGCGGCGGGCGCGGGTGACGAGCACGCGCGGGGCGCCGAGGCCGATCGCGAAATCGTGGGCGGCAAGGCCGATCCGCCTTTCCAGCGACGGCAGCCCAAGCTCCGAGCGAAGCCGCGGCGCGAGCCACGGATCGGGCGCAGGAAGCGCGGGCCACACGCCCTCGTTGAGGCCGGCGAGGATCATCAGGTCGGCATGCTGAAGCCGCGCCTCCAGCAAGCCCCAGATGAAGAGGCGCGGATGCTGCCCATAAGGCGGGCGGACCGCGACCGAGGCCATCAGCCGCTCCAGCATCACCGGCAGCTCGCTCGGACGGAGCCGCTCCGGCCCCTCCCCCGCCGCCACCTCAAGTGCTGCGAAGAGCTCGGATGCCGCCCGGCCCGCCGGGCCGGCCCACAACGCATCGCCGGCTAGCGCGAGCGCCGCCTCACGCAGCGCGGCGAAGAGGGCGGCCGGGCCGTCGCCGGCGTCGAACGCTGCCTCCAGCGGACGAATCAGCGGCGCGGCTTCGGCCCACCAGCCGGCGCTACTCCCGGCGCCGACGCCGGCGGCATGGCTGGCGATGCCGTCCAGCCCCGCCGGCGGCCGCGGCCCGCGCAAGGCGAGATCGAGCCGCCGCACGCCTTCGAGCCAGTCGAGCCGGCGCTCCTCGCCTGACATGGTGAGCGGATGCTTGAGCAGCGCCAGCAGCGGCACCGGCGCGAACCGCTCCGCCGCGGCGGCGGCGAGCGCGAGCAGGAAGGTGCCGGGCGGAGTCTGCGACAGCGGCCGCCCCGCGCTGTCGTCGGCTTCGATGCCCCAGCGCCGAAGGTGCGCCGAAACCCGCCGCGCCAGCATCCGGTCCGGAGTGACCAGCGCTGCGGTTCGGCCGGGCTCGTCCAACGCCTCGCGCAGCGCCAGCGCGATCGCCTGCGCCTCTTCCCCCGGATCGGCCAGCTCGAGGGCGCGGATGCCTGTGAGGCGGCGCTCGCGCGGCGGCAGCGCCTGCCATTTGCGCGTGAATTCGGGCGGCGCCATGGCGTGGGCAATGGCCCGGCTGCGCGCCGCCGGAGCGTCGCGCCCGCCGCCCCAGCGCCAGCGCTGGACCTCCCCACGCCCGACGCCGATCCGGTCCAGCAGCAGCTTGAGGTGGAATTGGGGGTGAGTCTCTATCGACGGGCGGCGGCGGCCCGT
>DASZEO010000191.1:0-3807 GCA_035940755.1 Allosphingosinicella sp.
CGAGGCGAAGCAGCCCAATGCCGACCTCGAGGTCACCGACAAATATACGGGCGAAGTGGCGTTCCGGGTGGCGCAGGCGGACGCGGCGACGATCGACGCGGGAATCGCCGCCGCCGCAGCCGCGGCCGAGCCGATGGCGCGGATGGCGTCTTTTGAGCGGCAAAACGTGCTCCAACATTGCGTGAATCGGTTCAAGGAGCGGTTCGACGAGCTCTCATTCGCGCTGTGTGTCGAGGCCGGCAAGCCGATCAAGGATTCGGAAGGCGAGGTCACCCGACTGATCGACACGTTCCGGATCGCGGCGGAAGAGTCGGTGCGGATGACCGGCGAGGTCCAGCCGCTCGACATCTCGCCCCGCGCCCGCGGTTATCAGGGCATCTGGAAGCGCGTTCCGATCGGCCCGTGCAGCTTCATCTCGCCGTTCAACTTCCCGCTCAACCTCGCCGCCCACAAGATCGCTCCGGCGCTCGCGGTCGGCTGCTCATTCGTCGTCAAGCCGGCCAGCCGCACGCCGCTCGGGACGATCATCATCGGCGAGATCCTGGCCGAGACCGATCTGCCAAAGGGCGCCTTTTCGATCCTGCCGGCGCACCGCGAGGGGGCGGACCTATTCACCACCGACGAGCGGCTGAAGCTGCTCAGCTTCACTGGGTCCCCCGCAGTCGGCTGGGACCTCAAGGCGCGCGCGGGCAAGAAGAAGGTCGTGCTGGAGCTTGGCGGCAACGCCGCGGTGGTCGTCGATGCCGACGCCGACCTCGATGACGCGGTCGAGCGGATCATCTTCGGCGCCTTCTACCAGTCGGGCCAGTCCTGCATCGGCGTGCAGCGGATCATCATCCACGCCGACATTTACGAAGAGCTGCGCGACCGGCTTTGCGCCCGCGCGAGCAAGCTGATCGCCGGCGACCCAAAGAACCGGGACACCTTCGTCGGCCCGATGATCAGCGAAGGCGAGGCGCGCCGCCTCGACAACTGGATCCAGGAGGCGGTGCAGGGCGGCGCCAAGCTGCTGTGCGGCGGCAGGCGGGAAGGGGCCATGCTCGACGCCACCCTGCTCGAGGACGTGGATCGATCGTCCAGCGTCTACCGCGAGGAAGCGTTCGGGCCGGTGGCGATACTTTCGAGCTTCACCGATTTCGGCGCCGCGCTCGACGAGGTGAACGACAGCAAGTTCGGCCTCCAGGCCGGCCTATTCACCCGCGACCTGTTCAAGATGTTCGACGCGTGGGATCGGCTCGACGTCGGCGGCGTCGTCATCAACGACGTGCCCAGCTACCGCGTCGACAACATGCCCTATGGCGGAGTCAAGGAATCCGGCCTCGGCCGCGAGGGCGTCCGCTTCGCGATCGAAGACATGACCGAGATCAGGAACCTCGTCATCCGCCGCGGCGCCGGCGCCGCTCTCAGGCAGATGGGCGAATAGGCTCTCCGCCCGCGGCCGGCGACACGCCGCCCGCCTCGGCGATGGTGCGGTTGCTGGCGCGCAGCTTCGATTTCAGCGCCATGGCGAAGCCGTGCTCGATGGCGCGCTTGAGGTCGTCATGGGCCTCGACATAGGGCTTCAGGGTCTCCGCCGGCGCGCACCAGAAGCGCGCGGGGGTGGTGAGGATGACGGTCGCGCTCGCGGTTTCGCCGGACAGCACGGTGAGCTCGCCGATCAGGTCGCCGGGGCCGCAGGTGCCGACCTGCCGGCCGGTGCTCATCACCCGCGCCTCGCCTTGCGCTAGGTAGTAGAGATGGCCGACCGGCTCGCCCTCGCGGGTGAGCACGTCGCCGGGCTTGCCGGCAAGCCACAGGCCCTGGTCGATCAGGTGCCGGGCGCGGCTCATCGAGATGCCGGCGACGAGGCTGTTGAGCATCTTCTTCTCCTCGGCCGTAAACCGGACGGCGCGGCGCTCGTACCAGGTGCGCGCGAGCAGGAGCAGGCAGGCGAGGAGCAGCAGGCCCATCCACCCCGCCGCGACGAGGTCGCGGGTCCAGAACAGGGCCCGGCCGAGGCCCGCCAAAGCCGCGAGCGCGACGAGCACGCGCAGGGTCCCCATGCGCGGTGCGAGCACTGCCGCGACCAGCAGCGCGTAGCTGAGCTGCAGCGCGACTGACTCGGCTGAAACCATCCGCCTCCCCCTCGTGGCTTGTCACGCATCATGCGCGAAACCGGGCATCCGCGAAAGAGCCGCACCGGGTTGCCGACGGTTCAGCCTTTTTCCTATAGACCGGCCGCAGGCCGGCGCCTTCCCGCGCCGGCGTCCAATCGCGACGGAGATGCACCCAGTGAAGGCGATATTCTTGGCCAGCGCGGCCGCCATGGCGCTCGGCGCCTGCGCGGCGACCATCGAAGAGCCACAGGCCGCCGCCGCCCCGGCGGCGCAACCGGCCGCGACCCCGGTGCCGGACAACGTGCTCCTCGCCGACTGGACCGGCGCCTATGACGGCGTTCCCCCGTTCGACCGCGTCCGCCCCGACCTGTTCCCTCAGGCCTTCCAATTCGCCATCGACGAACGCAGTCGCGAGATCCAGGCAATCGCCAACAATCCCGCCGCGCCCACCTTCGCCAACACCGTTGAGGCGCTCGAGCGGGCGGGCCAGCGGCTCGACCGCGTCGAGGCGATCTTCGGCGTGATGACCAGCAACATGTCGAACCCGGAATATCAGGCGCTCGATCGCGAATGGTCGCCGCGCCTCGCTGCCGCGTTCGACGAGCTGATCCTCAACCCGGCTTTGTTTGAACGGGTGAAGACCGTCTACGAGGCGCGTGAGCGTTCCGGCCTCGATGCCAAGCAGCAGCGGCTGGTCACGCGGCTCTACGACCAGTTCGTCCGCCGCGGCGCCAACCTCAATCCCGAGCAGAAGCAGCAGCTTTCCGCCTACAACCAGGAGCTCGCCCGCCTGTTCGCCGACTTCAACGAGAAGCTGCTCGCCGACGAGGAGACCTTCACCGTCGCCACCGAGGCGCAGCTCGCCGGCGTGCCCGAGGACGTCAAGGCCGCGGCGGCCGCGGCGGCCCGCGAGCGCAACCTGCCGGCGGGGCAGTTCGCCATCGTCAACACCCGCTCGGCGGTCGATCCGGTGCTGACCTTCGCCAACGACCGCGCGCTTCGCGAGCGGGTGTGGCGCGCCTTCGTCAACCGCGGCGACAATGGCGATGCGCACGACACCAATCAGACGATCGCGAGGATCGTTAAGGCGCGCGCCGACCGCGCCCGCCTGCTCGGCTATGAAAGCCACGCCGCCTGGCGGATGCAGGACACGATGGCG
Source organism: Allosphingosinicella sp. (assembly GCA_035940755.1). Taxonomy (GTDB): domain Bacteria; phylum Pseudomonadota; class Alphaproteobacteria; order Sphingomonadales; family Sphingomonadaceae; genus Allosphingosinicella. The sequence goes on from DASZEO010000191.1 coordinate 3,256, forward strand.
CGAACCCCAGAGCGGGCCCAGGAGCTGATGATGCGGGTCTGGCCGGCGGCCGTGGCCCGGGTGCGCGAGGAAGTGCGCGACCAGCAGGCAATGGCGCGGCGGCTTGGCCAGAACATCACCATCGAGCCGTGGGACTATCGCTACTACATGGAGAAGGTGCGGCAGGACCGCTACAACCTCTCCCAGGACGAGATTAAGCCTTACTTCCAGCTCGACCGGATGATCGAGGGCATGTTCTACATGGCCGGTCAGCTCTACGGCCTGCACTTCCGGGAGAATACGGGCCAGGTGCCGGTCTGGCATCCCGACGTCCGGACCTGGGAGGTCACCAACCGTGAGGGCCAGGTCGTCGGCGTGTTCTACGGCGACATGTTCGCCCGCACCGGCAAGCAGTCGGGCGCGTGGATGACGAGCTATCGAAGCCGCTCAGGGCTGCTCGGCGACAACATCGTGCTCAGCTCCAACAACAACAATTTCATCAAGCCGAGCGCTGGCCAGCCGGTCCTGATCAGCCTCGACGATGCCGAGACGCTGTTCCACGAATTCGGCCAC
>DASZEO010000192.1:0-4939 GCA_035940755.1 Allosphingosinicella sp.
CGGCGGCGCTTTCCTCGAGAAGATCCGCGACATCGGGCTGGAGGCGGAGGTCATTTCCGGCGCGGAGGAGGGGAGGCTGGCCGGGCTCGGCGTGGCGTCCGGCATACCGCAGGCGAACGGCATCGCCGCCGATCTCGGCGGCGGCAGCCTCGAGCTGGTCGAGGTCGCGGACGCAAGTGCGGGCCGCTCCGGCTCCCTGCCGCGTGGCGTGCGCCGGCGCGCGGCGCTGCCCCGGGAGAGAAAAGCCTTCGCAAGCGAGGTGGCGGAGGCGGTGGCGGCGGCAGGCTTCACTGCAGCCGCAGCCGGCCGCTGCTTCTACCTGGTCGGGGGAAGCTGGCGCACCCTGGCGCGCCTCGACATGTACCTCACCGACCATCCGCTGCCGATCACCCACCAGCATGCGCTTGCACCGGGGCGGCCGCGTGAGCTTGCCGACATTGCCGAGAAGCTTGGCGAGGAGGATCGGGCGCGGTTTCCGGCGCTGTCGGCGAGCCGGCTCGCCACGCTGCCGCTTGCCGCGCGGCTGCTTGCCGCTCTGGCCGAGGCGCTGCGGCCGGATCAGCTCGTGGTGTCGAGCTTCGGCATTCGCGAAGGGCTTCTCTACGACGCGTTGGAGCCGGAGGTGCGCCGGCTCGACCCCCTGATCGAAGCGGCGCGCGAAGCCGGTGCGGGGGCAGGCCGGTTCGCCCAGCATGGCGAGCGGCTGGACGCCTGGATCGCGCCTTTGTTCGACGACGCGCCCGAGGCGGCACGGCTGCGGCTCGCGGCGTGCCACCTCGCCGACATCGCCTGGGCGGCGCATCCGGAATTCCGCGCCGAACGCGGCATCGACATGGCGCTTCACGGCAATTGGGTGGCGATCGACGCGCGCGGCCGAGTGATGCTCGCCCAGGCGCTGTCGGCAAGCTTCGGCGGAGAAGCCGGGCTGCCCTCCGCCGCACTGGCCGCGCTTTGCTCCGCGGACGAACTGAACCGCGCCGCCTGCTGGGGGCAGGCGATCCGGCTCGGGCAAAAGCTCAGCGGCGGCGTCTCCGCGCCGCTGGAGGCCAGCCGCCTGGTGCGTTCGGCGGACTGTTTGCGGCTCGAGATAGACGCCGCCAATGCGGTCCTTGCCGCCGCTCCCGTCGAGCGGCGGTTGAAGGCGCTGGCGGCTGCGCTGGGGCTTCGGGCGGAGCTTCCCTGAGGCGGCTTCAGGAGATCGCCTCGGCCTCGGTCCGAGTCATGACCAGCTTGCCGCCGCGGATCGCAAAGGCGAGGCGGCCTTCGACGAGGTCGAGCGCATCGCGGCCGAATTCCTCGAACCGCCAGCCTTGGAGGATCGCGAGACCTTCGCGGCGTCCGGCGGCGAGCTGCTCGAGCTCCTCGGAGCGGGCGACCAGCCGCGGCGCGACGTTGCTTTCGCGGGCCCGGATCTTGAGCAGCAGCTTGAGCAGGTCGGCGACCAGCGCGCCCTCGCGGCCGAGCCCCGGCGAGCGGTCCTCGCGCGGCGGCAGTTCGGAGGGAGAAAGGGCGTCGGAATTCGCCAGCGCCTCCATCATCCGGGCGCCGATATCGTTGCTCCGCCACGCCGCGGAGAGGCCGCGCACCTGGCCGAGCGCCTCCTGGCTCGACGGCGGGTGCATGGCGACGTCGGCGAGCGTTTCGTCCTTCATGATCCGGCCGCGCGGCAGATTCTTCGACCGAGCCTCGACCTCCCGCCATGCGGCGAGCGCCTTGAGCCGCCCGAGCACCTCGGGCTTGCGGCTCTGGATCTTGACCTTCTTCCAGGCCTGGGCCGGGTCGTTCACATAGTGGGCAGGGTCCGAAATCCGGTCCATCTCCTGGTCGAGCCACTCTCCCCGGCCGGTCCGGCGCAACCGTTCCAGCATCTTCGGGAACAGCTCGGCAAGGTGGGTGACGTCGCCGATCGCATAGTCGATCTGGCGCCGGTCGAGCGGCCGGCGCGCCCAGTCGGTGAAGCGCGCGCCTTTGTCCAGCGTCCGGCCGAGCAGCGACTCGACGAGGTTGGAATAGCCCACCTGTTCTCCGAGCCCGAGCGCCATGGCGGCGATCTGCGTGTCGAACAGCGGGTGGGGCGTGCCGCCGGTCAGGTTGAACACGATCTCGATGTCCTGACCGCCGGCATGGACGACCTTCAGCACATGCTCGTTATTGACCAGCAGGTTGAGCAGGGGGCTCAGATCGATCCCTTCCGCCTTGGGATCGATGGCGGCGGCCTCCTCGCGGCTGGCGACCTGGAACAGGCACAGGTCCGGCCAGTAGGTGTTCTCGCGCATGAACTCGGTGTCGATGGCGACGAAATCCGAGCGGGCGAGGCGTTCGCAGAGCTTCTCGAGGGAATCGGTATCGGTGATCAGGGGGTGGATACGCATTGGCCGCACTCATAGCGCGGGCACATCGCTTGACAAAGCGCGTGTTGGACCGGTCCGCCGTTCAGGGCGAGGGCTGGTTCACGACGAGCAGCGGCGGGCGCTCCGCGGGCGCGTCATCGGGCGGGTTGGCGGCCCAGGCGAAGAGGCCGAAGCCGAGCGCAACAATGAAAGTCGCTGGGATCAGCACGTTCGTCAACCGGCGGAAGCGGGTGCGCACGTGCAGGAACCCGGCGTCCGGCATCACAAGGGCGTTGAAGGTCACGGCTGCGGCACGGCGGGGGTCATCCTGCGGCAGACCGTCGATGGCGGCGACGAGTTCGCTCAACGAATTTGCGGGCATGGGGAAGCTATGCTTGTACTTGCGCGCGATTGTCGCCGCCAGTTTTCGGCGCTCCTCATCGGCGGCGGCCGTGGACGTTTCCGACTCGGCGAGCATTCTGAAAGTGACGCTCTCCAACGTGAGCACGGCCAGCGCCGCCGTCAGGATCCACGCCAGCGCAGCGAAGCCGAGTGCGGCGCCGACGATGGCAAGGGTGAAGCGGATCGGTTCGGTCGCCGGCTCCAGGCTCCCGAAATTGGTCAGGGAACTGCCTGTGAAGACCCCGGCCGCCGTCACCACGACGCCTCCGACGAGCCACTTGGCCGTGTCTCGCAGCGATACCGCGGCGGCGCTCATGGGCGCTGCCGGCGCGCTGTCATCAGCCATCGTCGTCGAACCTTACTCCAAGTCCTGCTTTCGACCCCGAACGACGCAGTCGCGAGGAGAGGCGGCTCACATCGTGAAGATCCACCGGTCCCCGGCGACGAAGGACGACGCCGTCGGGATCGGGAAGGTGAGGTGCCTTCTTCTGCGCCCGGACCCTGCGGACAATGGCATCGACGTTAATCCCTCCCCCTTCTCCCGCGAAGTCCGGGATGTGCATCGCCTGGGGGCGGTCGAACGGACTCGGCTGGTCGAACGGACTCGCTTTCTTGCGTGAGGCCTTGGCAGTTGCACCGCCGGTGACCACGATTTCCAGCTCGTCGGCGCCGCACGAAACGCGGATGATCCCGTCCTTGTCGGGGATGGCGTAGATTCGCGTGGCCATAGCGCCGTTCCCCGCCGATTCTCTCCGCGATGCTTGACAATCCGCGCCCACATGTGATGCGCGGCCCGCCCCCCTCCCGTCAATGGAAACTGGAACCGAAATGCACGCGTACCGTACCCATAATTGCGGGGAGCTTCGCGACGCCCAGGTGGGCGAGCGCGTGAAGCTGTCGGGTTGGGTCCATCGGAAGCGCGACCACGGCAATCTGTTATTCGTGGACCTGAGGGACCATTATGGCCTCACGCAGATCGTCGCCGACATTGCGGACGCTGCCTTTCCGGCATTGGAGGGAGTGCGGATCGAATCGGTGATCACCGTGGAGGGCCAGGTGCTTCGCCGTGCGGCCGAGGCGGTCAACGCCAACCTTCCCACCGGCGAGGTCGAGATCCACGCCGATGCCGTTGAGGTCCAGTCGGCGGCGCAGGAGCTTCCGCTACCGGTGTTCGGGGACCAGGAATACCCCGAGGAGATCCGCCTCCGCTACCGGTACCTCGACCTCCGGCGGGAGCGCTTGCACGACAATATAATTCTTCGCTCCCAGGTGATCTCGTCGATCCGCCGACGGATGATCGATCAGGGCTTCACCGAATTCCAGACGCCGATCCTGACTGCCTCCAGTCCCGAGGGCGCGCGCGACTATCTGGTGCCGAGCCGGGTCCATCCGGGCAAGTTCTACGCGCTCCCGCAGGCGCCGCAGATGTTCAAGCAGCTGATCATGGTCGCCGGCTTCGACCGCTATTTCCAGATCGCGCCGTGCTTCCGCGACGAGGACGCCCGCGCCGACCGCAGCCCGGGCGAGTTCTATCAGCTCGATTTCGAAATGAGCTTCGCCACCCAGGACGATGTTTTCGCGGCGATCGAGCCGGTGCTCGCCGGCGTGTTCGAGGAGTTTTCGGGCGGCAAGAGCGTGACTGCGGCCGGGTCGTTCCCGCGCATCCCCTACAAGGAGGCGATGCTCAAATACGGTTCGGACAAGCCCGACCTCAGGAACCCGATCCTCATTTCCGACGTCTCGGAGCGCTTCCGCGGCTCCGGCTTCGGCCTGTTCGCTCGGATCGTGGAGGGCGGCGGTGCGGTTCGCGCCATTCCGGCGCCAGGCACCGCCGGCCACAGCCGCAAATTCTTCGACGACATGAACGAATGGGCCCGCTCCGAAGGCCATGCGGGCCTCGGCTACATCACTCAGAAAGGCGGCGAGCTGGGCGGGCCGATCGCCAAGAATCACGGCGAGGAGGCCACTCGCGCGCTGGTCGCCGAGCTCGGCCTTGGCCCCGACGACGGCATCTTCTTCGCCGCGGGCAAGCCCGATCAGGCGGCGAAGCTCGCCGGCCTCGCCCGCACCCGGGTGGCCGAGCAGCTCGACCTCACCGACCGCAACCGCTTCGACTTCTGCTGGATCGTCGATTTTCCGATGTACGAATATGACGAGGAGGCGAAGCGGGTCGACTTCAGCCACAACCCCTTCTCGATGCCGCAGGG
>DASZEO010000193.1:0-5064 GCA_035940755.1 Allosphingosinicella sp.
GCCTTCAATGCCGGCATCAGCTACGCGATCAACGCCAACGTCACCGCGGACCTGCGCTATTACGACACCGACCGGAGCGGCGTCGGCGAACCTTATCAGGCGCGAGTGATCGGCTCGCTCCGGCTGCGCTTCTGATTGCAAAGCGGAGAAGCTGCGCAACGGCGCCCGCCTCCAGGCCCTTCGGCAAGCTCCCTCGGCCGCCGCCGAGGGAGACCTGCAGCGCTTTAGATGTAGGCCACGAAATCGGCGTTGGTGAGGGTGTTCCCCGCACTGACCTGTGCGAACAGGATGGCGGCCGCGCCGCCGGTGCCGTCGGCATCGTAGAAGATGTTGCCGGTGGCTTTATCATAGAGGATGCGGTCGTCGGCATCGACGGCGGCCGTGCCGAGACGGAAAGCGCCGGCCGCGAGCGTGCCGTTGGCACCGATCCCGGTGAAGACGTCGCGGTCGAGGAAGATGGTATCGTCGGCGCCGACGAAATCCAGGATCTTGTCGACGTTGCTGTACTTGTTGAGCGCGGTGTCGAAACAGAAGCCGTCGGCGCCGCTTCCGCCCTTCAGCGTGTCGTTGCCGGTGCCGCCGAAGAGCTTGTCGGCTCCCCCGCCGCCGTCGAGCGAGTCGCGCCCAGCCATCCCCTTGAGGATGTTGCCGACGCCGTTGCCCGTGATCTTGTTGGCAGCGCCGTTGCCGGTGCCTGAGATCCTTGCGGTGCCGAGGAGGGTGAGATTTTCGACATTGGCGCCCAGGGTGAAGCTCACTGAGCTCTTGACGAGGTCGATGCCCTCGCCGCGGGCCTCGAGCGCCCGATCGCCGGCATTATCGACATAGTAAGTGTCGTTGCCCGCTCCGCCGGCCATCCGGTCTGCGCCTGCGCCCCCCACCAGCGTGTTGTTGGCGGCGTTGCCGGTGATCACATTGTTCAGCGCATTGCCGGTGCCCCTGACGGCGCCCGCGAGCAGGACGAGGTTCTCGAAATTGTCGCCCAGGACATGGTCGACCTTGCTGTGGACGGTGTCGACGCCGCCGCCGCAATCCTCCCACATTGAATCGCCCGGATTGTCGACGAAATAGTGATCGTTCCCGCTCCCGCCGTCCATCCAGTCGGCGCCGATTCCGCCGTCGAGAACGTCGTCCCCGCCGCGGCCCTCGAGCGAATCGTCGCCGCCGCGCCCGTAGATCCGGTCGTCGCCGCTTGCGGCCGCGATGTCGTCGTCGCCGCTTCCGCCGATGATGATGAAATGCTCGATCGAATTGAAGCCGACATTGTGTCCGCTCCAGTCGCCGAAGGCGCCGTCGAAGCCGCCCCGCTCGTCGTTCCAGGTGAGGCAGTCCGTGGCCTCTATCGCGTCGGTGGCATCGCTGTAGTCGACGATCAAGGTGTCGTCGCCGGTGCCGCCCGAGGCATAATCGTCGCCGGGTCCCGAGACGATGAGGATGTCGTCGCCGGAGCGTCCCCGGACGATGTCGTCGCCGGCGCCGCCGTCCAGCCGGTCGTCGCCGTCGTGGCCGATCAGCTCGTCGTTGCCGCCGAGGCCGTACATCTCGTCGCCGTCAGGGGTGCCCTCCAGCCAGTCGTCGCCGGCCGTCCCCTTGATCGCTCCGTCGGAGCTGAAGACCTGCGAGCGGATCGCGGACTCGCTGGTGTCGCCCCCGGTCCGGCTGTTGTCGGTCCAGCTGACGACGAAATCGCCCGCCGGCAGCGCCGCCACGGTCGGCGCGTACTGATCGTTCGTCGCCGTCGTGTTGACGATGAGCGGCCCGCCAACCGCCTGCCCGGCACCGTCGAGCACCTGCGCCTTGATCGCCGTTCCGCTCCCGTCGCCGCTAGCGGACGCCCAGGTCACGACGAACCCGCCCGTGTCGAGGGCGGCCAGATCGAGCGAAAGGAAGGTCGCCGGGCCTTCCGCGGCGATCAGGCGCTCGCCGCCGACGGCAGCGCCGTTCGCGTCGAAGACCTGGCCGTATATGCCTTCGAACATGTTCGGCCCGGTCATGCTGGTATTCTTCGTCCACACCACGACGAACCCGCCCGAGGCCAGAGCCGCGATCTGGGGCTCGTCCATGAACTGCGTCGCGGCGCTCACCGCGAATTCGCCGCCGGTCGGCGCTCCGGTCTCGTCATAGACGCGCGCTTCGATCCGGCCGTCTTTCTCCCAGGTGATGGCGAAGCCGCCGCCGGCCAGGGCGGTCACCTCGGAATCCTGATGGAATCCGGACGTGAGCGAGTTGACCCTGAACTCCGCGCCGATCTTCGTTCCATCGGCGCTGAATCGCTGCGCGATCACGTCGATCCGGCCGCTCGCCGCGTTGCTGACGTCGTGCCAGGTGACCACGAAATCGCCCGAGGCGAGCACGGCCACCGAGCTTGCCTGCTGGTTGTCGGGGGCGCTGTTGGCGATGAACGCCGGTCCCGCCGGGTCGCCGTCGGAGTCGAAGAGCTGGACGAAGACGTCGTTGCCGTCGCCGGAGACGGTGACGAAACCGCCGTCGGCCAGGCCAGCGACCGACTGGGCGGTCGCCGCGAATTCGTCGCCGACCTTGTTGCCGTCCGAATCGAACACCTGGCCCCGATTGTCGCCGAACAGCCCGAGCCAGAGCACGACATAGCCGCCGCCGGCCAGCCTCGCCGTCACCGGCGCGAGCTGGGCCGACTGAGTCGTCGTGTTGACCAGGATCTCGTTGCCTTCGCGCCCATATGTCATGCAAGCTCTCCTCGTCCTTCGTGCCGGCAGAGAAGGCGCGACGGCGCTTTCCCACGTGTCGCGCGGCAGCCCGGCGGCATTTCGAGCCGCCCTCCAGCCGCAACGACGCTAACGCGCTACCCGAACAGTCTTTTTCGGCAACCGCTCATCCTAGGCTGTCCCGCAACGGTGCGGAAGCAGAAAAGAATATCAAGGCCGGTCGACCGCGAGGACCGATACGGCTGCAAAGCACGCAGACGTTCAATCAGTCGCCTCAGTGCGCGGGAGCCGACGGCCGCGGCCGCTGCGCAGGCTCCGTGCCAGCGTTGCCCACGTGCGATCGCATGCGGCCGATCTCGGCTCGCTGGCTGGCGACGATGTGCTCAGCGAGCTGCCGAAGCTGGGGGTCGCGGCCGGTCTCGAGGTAGACCTGCGCCATATCCACCGCAGACTGGTGGTGCGGCACCATCAACGCCACGAAGTCGTGGTCGATGTTCCCGGTGATCTGGGCGCCGTTCATTTGCGCGTGCATGCGGTCCATGGCGGTCATCATCGCCGCCGTCGCGCCCGCGTCGGGAGCGCGGTTGGCGCCCTGCCGTCCGTGATAATGTTCCTGTCCCCGCCAGAACGCGGCGGGCGGAGCGCCTGCGCCGGCATGGGCGGGCCGCGCCGTTTCCGGGCGGAGCATGACGGCGAGCTGCCCGCCGATCTCGTGGTAGATCAGCCGATGCATGCCGGCATAGGACAGCATCGTCACCGCCAGCGCGGCGGCGAGGCCCGCCGGGACGAACAGGGTGGCGCGGCGATCGCGCGGGGTGACTTCCAGCGCCTGGTCGCGCAGCGGGTCCGCGATGACGACCAGCAGCGAGGCCAGGATCGTGGCGTGGCCGATGAGGTCGACGCGGCCGAACGGGTAAACCGCGGCGAACATCAGGGCGAACAGCGCGGCGGCACTGAGGCGCCGGACGAGCGGCGTCCAAAGCAGGCCGAAGCCGAGCGTGAACTCGGCGACTCCGGCCATCGTCGTGTAGGGGCCAAAGGGGATCCCGAAGGCGAGGAACGGCTTTTCCTCGAGCAGCGGCATGAACCACTGCGGGTACATGAACTTCTCCATGCTCGACCACATCAAAGCGAGCGCGATCCCCCAGCGAAGCGCTGCAAAGCGCCGGTCGTGCCACGCGCCGTCGGGAAGGCCGGAGAGGAGCAGATAGGCCGCCAGGCCGAGGCCCAGAGCGAGATAATCGAGCAGATGGAAAAGGTCGTAATCGCGCAGCGTGAAGGCCCACAGCAGGACGATGCACAAGGCGGCCAGCGGCCTGGTGCGGCGCGGTACGACCAGGAGCGCGATGACCAGCTGCGCCCACGGCACGAGCTCCGACTCGGTCCTGAGCTCCGGCGTGAGGTAGGTGCCCCCGACCGCGAACAGCGCCACGAAAAATGCCGCCAGAACCGCGATGAGAAAGCCGTCGGCATGCTCCCTCAGCGGACGGGTCCCCCAGTCGAGGCCGCGCGTAACGGCGAGGCCGGGCGCCCGCCGCTCCAGGAGCGTCGTGACGACGAAGAAGAACAGCACGAGTCCCAGCGCCATCCAGAAGTGCGGCAGGGACAAGGTGGTTGAGATGGGGACCGGCTCGGCCGATACCTCATACGCTTCGAACCACTTCACGTGCGCGGAGGCCGCGGTGGCGGCAGCCACCAGCAGCAATGCCAATATCCGTAAATGCATGGGCGCCCGAACGGCGAGCGCCCGGCTTGGTTGCACGCGCAAAGCTGCTGCACGACGGGCAGGTGATGGGGCAGCGGACCTACGCTGCTTCAACAAGCAGCGCAGACAATTCGCTGAACCCGGAAGGAAGGTCCTCCCAAAAAGGCGACAGCCCGCGGGGAAATCGCTCCTTCAGGTCGGCCAGTGCGGGAGCGGCGGCCGGGTCCTGCAGGCGGATCAGCCGCGCAGCGGCGGCGGGCAGCGCCTCCAGCAATCCGCCGCGCGAGCGATGGGTAATCAGCATGTCCCGCTGGCGGCGCCGGCCGGCGGAACCACGTCGATGAAGACGCCCCGCTGCCAGCTGCCGCGTTCGAACCTGATGCTTATCAGCCGGGCCGGAACCCCCTGCCGGATCGCTTCGGCCCGAACGGCCCGGGCGCGCCTCACCATGAGCGGCCTGTTTCGATCGGCTGCATCAGTGATGGCGGTCAGCATCAATGTCGCGCCCGGCTGAGCCAGCACCGCTCGGGCGCGGTAGGCGATTTCCTCCCGCGCAACGCGGTTCAGGCGGACGCTGCCGAAATCGAAATCCACCACGGGGACGCATGCCAGCGAAGGGGATGCAGCCACCAGCAGCGCCACCGATCCGGCCATTTGGAGCAGACGAAGCATGCAGCC